>JAUHYN010000293.1 GCA_030426505.1 bacterium
GCTTCGGGCTCCTCTCTCGCGCCGCGTTCTCGCTCAGCCGCTACCTTCACTTCGTGCCGGACGTCTTCCACGTCCACGACTGGCCGAGTGCGTGGCTCCCCCTGATGCTCAACACGGTCGAGGCGAAGTTCCCGTTCTACGACAGCGCGTCCGTCTTCACGATCCACAACATGGCGCACCAGCCGCGCTTCCCGAAGGAGGCGCTCGCCACGCTCCAGCTCCCCGAGTCGCTCTACAAACCCGACGGCCTCGAGGACTTCGGTCAGCTCAACCCGTTCAAGGGCGGCGCCTACCACGCGACGATGCTCACCACGGTGTCACCGCGCTACGCGAACGAGATCCGCACTCCCGAAGGCGGCGCCGGGCTGCACGACGTCATGGAGTTCCGCGGCGCCGATCTCGTCGGCATCCTCAACGGCATCGACGAGGAGACCTGGGACCCGGAGAACGATCCGTACCTCCCCGCGCACTACTCCGCCGAAGACATCTCCGGGAAGGCCGTGTGCAAGCGCGCGCTCCAGCGCCAGATGGGCCTCGACATCGATCCGACCGCGCCGCTGATCGGCATCGTGTCCCGCATGAACGGGCAGAAGGGGAGCGACGTCATCGCCGCCACGCTCGACGCGATCCTCGACCTCGGCGCGCAAGTCGTCTTGCTCGGCTCCGGAGACCCCGCGTTCGAGTCCACCTTCCGCGCCAAGAGCGCCGACGGCCGCGGCCGCTTCGCCGCGCGCATCGGCTACGACGAAGCGCTCGCGCACCGCATCGAAGCGGGCGCCGATCTCTTCCTGATGCCCTCGCGCTTCGAGCCGTGCGGCCTCAACCAGATGTACAGCCAGCGGTACGGCACGCTCCCGATCGTCACCGCGACCGGCGGCCTCGACGACACGGTCGAGCAGTGTGATCCGGCCACCGGCCGCGGCACCGGCTTCAAGCTCTCGTACCTCTCGGCGGCGACGCTCCTGCACACCGTCGAGTGGGCCGTGAGCGTGTACCGCGAGGCGCCGCTGTTGTTCCGCACGATGCAGGAGCGGGCGATGGAGAAGCCGATGGGGTGGGGCCCCGCGGCCTCGCGTTACGTCGAGCTGTACCGTTGGGCGCTCGAGCGCCGCCGCCCGTCGTACCAGGCCTCCTGAGTCGTTCGTCCCGCACCCGCGCCCCCGGTTCTGCTTGCCGGTGCGGCCGCGTGCTTACGATTGGATGACTTGAGATACGTGGCCGCGTTCGTCCTCCCTCTCTTCGTCGCCTGTGCCACCGCTCCACCTCCGCCGAAGCCTCGCGTGGACGACAGCGCCGCGCGCGTCGCTCGCACGCGCGCCGCCCTCGAGGCGGCGATCGCCGAAGAGACCGGTCCCTCGCTCCTCTTCACGCGCGACCCCGAGAAACAGAAGGAGGCCTTCGCGCGCCTGTTGCGTCGCGCCGAAGCCAAGGTCGACGGTCGCGCCGATCCCCGCGCGAAGATCGTCGACCGCGCCGCCGAGCACCTCGACGCGCTCGGCGTCGCGTACGAGCGCGAAGGGACCGGGCTCCGCATTCGCCCCGGGCCCACACCGCTCGGCGCGTTCGCGATGGAGCTCGACCGACGCTACCGCACCGCGCTCGTCTACGATCCGATCCGCCGCGCGGACCACGCGCTCGCCTCGACGAGCACCGCCGGCGTCGTGATCGACGACGACTCCGTGATCAACGGCGCCCCCACGCCGCTCGTGATGCGCCACGAAGTGATCCACGTCCAACAGCTGCGCGCGAAGCGACGCGGGCGACGCGCGCCGCCGATCGTCGCGAGCTACGCGGGCACGTTCGGCAAGGAGTCGTCCACGTTCGTGAAGACCGGCACGCTCGAGCTCGAGCCCTACGCGGCCGAGCTCGCCTTCCAACTCGAAGCCGCCGACGGCGCCGCTTTGGAGGCTCGCGCCGAGGCCCTCGAACGGATCGAGAAGTCGCGGCGCGCGCTGATGGTGGTCAACGTGGTCCTCGGCGGAGCCTTTTCCGACATCGCGAAGGACTACGATCCGGACGCCGTCGTGATCGTCCCGCAGGACGACTACCTCTTTGTCCTGGTCGTCGTCGCCAACGACCAAATGCACGGGATGCTCTTCATCGAAGCGCCGGGGCCGGGCCAAGCGGACGAGCACCGCGCGCGGGTCGGTGTCGCGATCGAGCGCGCGCGCAAGCAGCTGTCCGCGCACGTGCAGTGGCTCGAGGCGGTCGACCTCGGGCTGCGCTACGCGAAGTCCGAGGACCCGGATCAGCAGACCCGCGCGTTCGAGGCGCTCCCGGCGCTCGCCCGCCTGCGCCCGGACGCCCGCGACCCGCTCGTCCGGTTCGACCGGGACCGCGCGATCTCCGTCTTGCGAAACGTCTTCCGCCCCGCCTCCGCCGCCCGCTGACCGCCCCGCGCGGATCGCCCCGCCGTTTGTTCCGAGAATCGCTCATGTTTTCGGTGTCGACGCCGATGATCGGAGTGTGGGTTGACGCCTGCGAATGCAATTGAATATCATTCTCAATATCAGCGGAGGGCTTGCATCGTGATCGTGTGTGTCTGTCGTCGAGTGTCGGATCGCCAGGTTCTGAACGTCATCCAGGAGGGGGCCGCCACGGAAGAGGCGGTCGCGCAGCGCTGTGGCGCGGGCGGGGACTGCGGAGCCTGCAAGAAGACGATCGAGGGCATGATCACCGAACACGCGGCCCACGGATGCAGGTTGCCCTCCGGCGAACGACCCGATAAGCGCGCCGCATGAAGGGCGACGCCGCAATCATCGATCTGCTGAACGAAGTGCTGACGGGCGAGCTGACGGCCGTCAATCAGTACTGGCTCCACGCTCGGCTCTGCGAGAACTGGGGCTACGAGCGCCTCTGGAAGAAGATCCGCGAAGAGTCGATCGACGAGATGAAGCACGCCGACCAGCTCGTGCATCGCATCCTCTTTCTCGACGGGCTCCCCAACCTCCAGCGCCTCGGCAAGATCAACGTCGGCGAGACGGTGAAGGAGCAGTTCGAGCTCGACCTCGCACTCGAGCGTGACGCGCTCGTCCGCCTCAACGACGGCATCGCCCTCGCGCGCGACGTCGGCGACAACGGCACCCGCGAGCTCCTCGAGAGCATCCTCGTCTCCGAAGAGGAGCACGTCGACTGGCTCGAGACGCAGCTCGACCTCATCACGAAGCTCGGCGACACCGCCTACCTCGCGGAACAGATTCACGCGTAGGCGACAGTCCACGCTCCGACCGCGTCCGCTTCGCGCGACGCGACTCGAAACCCCGCGAACGCACCGGCCAGCTCCTGCTCGGACAGGAAGCTGAACACGATCCATCGCCCGCCCGGGGCGAGGAGCGCGCGCACCTGCGCCGCGTACGCGCCGAGCCGCTCCGCGCGCAGATCGCTCGCCGGCCCGAGCACGTCGAGCACCGCGTCGAAGCGCCGGTTCCCCAACACGTCGGTGAGGTGCGTGGCGGCCGCCCGCAGGAACTCCGCACCGGGCCGCGCCCGCGCGACGCGGAGCGGCCGCTCGAACAGGTCCACGCCCACCACCTCGTAGCCGCGCGCCGCGAGCGCGTGGCCGTGGCGACCGCCGCCGCAGCCCACGTCGAGCACGCGCGCCGGCGCGGCGGGCACGAACTCGAACACGCGCGGGTCGGGATCGCGCGCGGACCAGCCGGCGACCTCGGGCCGCCGGTGCGCGCGGAGGTAGAAGGCGAGGGCGCCCGCGTCGAGGTCTTCGAATAGCTCGACGCCGCGGCGCAGCCAGGTCACTCGAAGATCAGGCGGGCTGCGCGGCGACGGCGCTCGGGGCGGCGTCGAGGCGGAGGAACAGCGTCGTGTTCATCAGCATCATGAAGGCGAAGGCCGGGATGCCGAGGATGAACGTGCCGCTGAGGATGGAGTTGATCGCGACGCCGATCAGGAACACCAGCGCGCACGGCCCGATGTTCGCCTTCACGAGCTCGAAGCTGCGCTTGATCGCGTCCACCGCACCGATGTCCTCGTCGAACGCGATGATCTGGAATGCGAACATCGTGAAGAACATCACCGCGATCATGCCGATGACCGTGCAGGCGGTGACCAGCGCCGCGACCCCGATGACCAGGGCGAGGACGAACGAGCGCGCGAAGTCGCTGAAGCCGTCCGAGATCTGACCGATCTCCAGCGGCTCGTCGTCGAGCGCGCGCCGGCACATCCTGAGGTACCCGACCATGAGCGGACCGAGGAGGATGCCGAACGTGAGGCCGCCTCCGATCATCACGATCAGCGCGCCGACCATGAGCGGCACGAGGTTCTCGGACTTGATCATGCGATTCCAGGATCCGGTGAGGATCTCGTTGAGGTCGAAGTTCACGGCTCCGTTGGTACGGGGAGACCGGCGGTCGGATCAAGTGCGACCGTGTTCACGTGCGCTGACGCACTCAGTGAGAGACGTGCAGGATCGGATCGTCGGGCACCAGGAGGCCCAGCTCGACCAATAGATAGGCCACGACGCGCGCTGCGCGGACCTCGCTCGGGTGCGTACACTGGGCGAGCGACTCGCCGAGCGTGAAGCCGTGTCCGAACGGCGCGACCAGGTTCCGGGAGCCGTGGCGGAGGCCGAGCGCCTCCACTTCGGCGTCGAACTGGTCGGAGCGCACGAGGGTCATGTCCATCGCCGCGGACAGCGCGGCGTCGAGGCGGTCGTCCCCGATCGCGCGCGCGACGACGCTCGGGAGGATCGAACCGAGCGGCACCGGGGCCGTCGCGTGGTGGAGCGGCGCGCTCGGATCGAAACCGAAGTGTCCGTTCGACCACCCGAAGATCGTCCGCAGCGCGTCCTGCGTCGCGTTGGCGCGCTCGGTCGCCACGCGCTGCACGACCTCACGCGACGCGACCTCGAGGATCGGGACGGCGCGGGTCGCGACGTGTTGGAGTTGGTCCGCGAGGCCGGTGGGGCGGTTCCGGCGGTCGTTGATCAGCGGATCCCACGCGGCGAACGGGTGTTGGCTAGAGAACACGCCGACCAGGCAACCGCGTTCGACGCACAGCTCGCGGCGGTCCACGCCGTGGTCGGTGTAGCGGACGAGGATCAGGCGCCCGGACGAGTGCGTGCGCGCGAGCTGTCCGAAGATCGCGGAGAGGCTGTGGGCGTCGAGCGTGCCGGCGAATTGGTTGTTCGGGAGCACCGGGCTCGCGGGGATGATCTGCTCGCCGAGCAGCTCGCCGAACCGCGTCCACGGCATCCATCGCATGCCGTCCCCCGACAGTTCGATCTCGGTCGAGGGGTTGCTGTCGTCGACGAGGTCGGAGAGGGCGCCGAGCACCTCGAGCGCGTCGAGCGGTCCGAGCGTCTTGTGCGTCGGCGTCCGGAGGAACAGCGACCCGCTCGGGACCGGCGCGCGGCCGTGGATGATGTCCTCGGTGTTGTTGCGCCCCGGCATCGCCGCGATCGGCGCTTCGTACCGCGCGTTCTTTCGGATGAGGTCGCCGGTCTCGACGTTCGCGGGCCCGCCGAGCATCGGGATCGCAGGCATCGACTCGATCGCGTGGGCCGGCTTGATGATCGAGTACGTGAAGCCTTCCTTCGGCGTGGAGAGGCGCTTCTGCGCGAGCCGATCCTCGTGCGACAGCGGCGCCTCGTCGGCGGCGATCGTCACGTCCTCGGACGCGTAGTCTTCGCCGAGCTCCACCACGCGCATCGGAGGTCGCTCGCGGGTCGTGTTCTTGCGGATGATCGGCTTGGGCGTGTCCTCGTCCGGCGGGGGGACGGGCGGCGGCGCGCGCTTGGTGCCGAGCAGCTCGCGAATCACCGACTCGAGGTTGAGCGGATCGAGCGAGGGCGCGAGCTCGTTGAGCACGACGCGCAGCTCGTTCTGCATCGTGCGCGCGCTCGCGGTCCGGCGGTGCAGATCCGGCTCGAGCGCGCGGAGCACGATCCGATCGAGCGCGGCCGGGACGTCGCGTCGCATCGCCGACGGCGGCGTGCGCGGCGCGACACAGATCCGCGACATCGTCTCGGTCGGCGTGTTCGCCGCGAACAAGCGGTGGAGCGTGAGGCTCTCCCAGAGCACGATGCCGCACGAGAAGACGTCCGCGCGGTGGTCGGGGCGTTGGCCGTTGACCTGCTCGGGGGACAGGTACGTGACCTTGCCTTTGATCTGTCCCTCGAACGCTTCGGACTGGCGCGTGTCGTCGAGCGCGACGCCGAAGTCGCCGAGCTTCACTTCGCCGTTGCGCGAGAGGAACACGTTCTCCGGCGTGACGTCGCAGTGGACGATGTTGCGGCGGCGCCCGTGTTCGTCGCGGAGCTCGTGCGCGTATGCGAGCGCCTCGAGGACCTGCATGACGATCGAGACACACGCCCAGACGGGCAGGAGGCGCTCCGCCTTCGCCGCGCGTTTGAGGATGTGTTTGAGGTCGATGCCGTCGACCCACTCGAGCGCCATGTAGAGCTCGTCGTCGCCCATGCTCTCGAGCTCGAAGACCTGGACGACGTTCTTGTGTTGCACCTGCGCGGCGAGCTTCGCCTCGTCGATGAACATCTGCCGGTACTCGGGATCGCGCACGTGTTCGTCGCGCAGTCGCTTGACGACGACCGTCTTCGAGAAGCCGCCGAGTCCGGACGTGCGGGCGCGATACACGTCGGCCATTCCGCCGGTCCCGATGTGATCGAGGAGCTCGTATCGACCGTAGCGTCGTGGTGGCGAGAGCGGCGTCGACATACGAGAAGACCGAGAAACGGCCGGGAACCGACACTAGCCGCCCAAATCGTGCTTGGATAGTTCCTGACCGACGACCTTTCAGGACTCGGTGGGCGCGCCGCTCATGCGTAGAGTGTCGCCAGCCAGCGCTTCAGATCGAACGAAGTGAAGGGCCGCTCGAGATCGACGAGCGCCAACTCCAACTCTTCCCACAGCACTGCAATGTCGTCCCCTCGCTCGCGAGGTGTTGGCAACAATGCGCGGTCGACGAGACGAACGACGCGGGACGAGACGTCGCGCGAGCGCGTCGCGAGGGACGGGACTTCTCCTCTGGAGAAAAGACCCTCATCGCGCATTCGTTTCAGCGTCAGCCCTTCGTCGATGATGCGCGCGACGCCGTAGACGTCGGCCTCGGGGCCGGCCGGTTCGCCGGTGTGGAGCTCGGGTGCGGCGTAGGGACCGAGCGTCCGTCGGACCGGCGGGGCGCCCAGCTCTTCGCGGCGCGTGTACTCGAAGCCGCCGAGCTTCACCGCGCCGTCGGCGGTAATCGTCACGTGGACCGGCTGCACGTCGGCGTGGATCCACGTGCCGGTCTCGTGACGATGCATGTGCAGCAGCGCGGCGCAGAGATCCGCGGCGATTCGACACGCGGCGCCGGTCGGCAACACACGCCCCGTCGCGCGGGCGCGCGCGAAGATCTCGTCGAGCCCGCGACCATCGACGGCTTCGGTCACCCAGAAGAAGCCGTCGTCCTCTTGGAAGTCGAGCGTCTGGACGAGGTTCGGGTGGCTCCACAGCGCGGACGCGCGCGCGCAGTCGACCAGGTGCTCGACGCGCGCGTCGTCGTGCGCGACGGGCGGCGCGATGCGGAGGATGCGCACGGGGCGCATGAAGCCGCGCGGCCCGCGCCGGGTCGCGTCGAACTCGATGAAGGCGTCCGTGGTCCGGCGCTGTTGCTCGATCGCGTACTTGTCGAGATCGCGGGTCGGCGCGGTGAGGTTGCCGGTCGTGCGCTCGGCGTAAGCGACGTCGAGGACGTCGTCGACGGACGACCGCGCCATCGGGGACAGCTGCGAACCGCTGTCCTCGATCGACGGGCGCAGGTCGCCCGTCGCCACGCTCGCGAGGTGCAGCCCGGTGCGCGAGATGTTCGCGCTCATCTCCTCGGGCAACAGCAACGGCTCGCTCGCCTTGCGCGGCGGCGGGAGGCGCGACGGCGGGGCCTCGCGCTGATCCTCGACCGGCTGCGGGATCAGATCGACGGTGTCCGTCTCCGAAGACGTGCGCCGGACGTCGAGCGACCCCATCAGGTCGTCGCTGGGCGAAGCGTGCGCGGGGAGCTCCAGCGGCGGGCGCCGCGCCGGTTCGTACGGTCGCGCGGGCGGAGGGAGGCGCGGGCGCGTCGGGGCGTCGAGTTCGCGTCGCGCGGGCTTCGGCGCGGGGCGGTTCGACTCCGAGATCGAGCTGCGGCCTCCGTCGCGCAGCGCTTCGACGAGGACGCGATCGTCACCGCTCGCGCGCGCGCGCTCGATCGACTCGATGCGGTGCCCGAGCTCGCGGCGCATGTAGCGCGCGACCATCTGCTTGGACATCGCGATTCGATCGGCGTGCATGAACGCCTCGAGGTCGCGCCGCATCTCCTCCGCGTCGCGGTAGCGATCCTGCGGGGCCTTCGCGAGCGCGCGCTGGATGATGCGCCACAGGTCGAGCGGGAACGTGGTGTCGAGCTCGTGAGGGTGCGTCGGGTCCGACTCCATGATCGCGCGCAGCACCATGGCGTCGGTGCGCCCGTAGAACGGGTGGCGGAACAGGAGCGCTTCGTAGAGGAGCACGCCGAGCGCGAAGAGATCGGCGCGGCGATCGAGGTGCTCATCGGCGCGGATCTGCTCGGGCGACATGTACGCGAGCTTGCCCTTGAGCAGACCGGGGTGCGTCTTGTGCAGGCGCCCCTCGGCCTTGGTGACGCCGAAGTCGAACAGCTTCACGTCGCCTTCGAACGACACCATGATGTTCTGCGGCGACACGTCGCG
>JAUHYN010000294.1 GCA_030426505.1 bacterium
GACGCGCCGATCAACCAGTCGTCGATCGCCCGCAGCCTCGGCCTGTCGCGTAAGACGCTGCAGCGCGTCCTCGGCGCGTGGCTCGAGTTCGGCTGGATCGCGCGCGCCGGGCGCCGCCTGATCGTCCTGGACATGGAGGCCGTCCGCGCCCTCACCGCCTCGACGCGCGCCGGCCTCGCCTACCACCAAGAGCCCGCCTGATCCGCTCCGGCCGAAAACGCTGGTAGGCTCCGCTCGATGCGGAGGACCTGCGTCGGCCTCGCGCTCCTCGGGCTCGTCGCTTGCCACGAGGAGCGCCCCGTTCAAATCCCCGACCTCGACGGTCGGCAGTCTGCGCTCGTCGTCGCCACCGGCCTCGACGGGGATCGCTTCGGCGTCCACGCGCTCGCCCTCGACGGCGGTCGGACCGGACTGAGGCTCACCGTCGCGTCCGTCGATCGCGTCTACCTCCTCGCGTACGACGTCCCGCTCGACGCGCTCGGCCTCGAGCCGGGCCCCGTCCCCGAGATCGGCGAAGGCATCGCGCGCGCCCTCCCCGCCACGACGTACACCTTCGAGGCGCGCGCGCCCGAGCGCGCCTTCGCGGCCGTCGACGCCGCCGACCTCGCGGACGTCTTCGCCCGCGTACGACTCCCGTCGCTGTCCGCCGAGGCCTGCTCCGCGCTCGGCTGCGTCACGCTCACCGGCCCCGACCAAGCGCCGGTCTGCCAGGTCCCCTGCCCGGTCACGCCGCCGAACGTCGAGATCTCCGAGGTCGAGCCCGCCGAGTTCGCGTCCTGCCCGATGGGGTGGGAGCGACGCGCGCCCGAGTTCGACGGCGACGTCCCGCACTGCGCGCCGCCCGCCCGCATCACGTGCCCCGAGGGCCAGATCCAACGCGCAGGGAGCGCGGCGTGTGAACCGCTCGGCGACTGCTCGAGCCCGGCCCCCGCCACGCTCCCGGTGGGCCGGCCGATCGTCTACGTGGACGACGACGCCGCGCCCGGCGGCGACGGCAACGCGGCGTCGCCGTACCAGACGCTCGCCGACGCCTACGCGAACGCGCCGGACGGCGCCGTCATCGCGGTCTACGCCGGGCGCTACGACGCGCCGATCGCCTCGCTCGCACGCGACCTCGAGATCGTCGGCAACTGCGCCGCCGAGACGATCGTGGACGCGCCCCTGAACCGGCCCGCGCTCGACGTCGTCTCCGGCGACGTCACCGTCCGTGCGATCGCCCTCCGCTCGCGCGGCGGGGCGCCCACCGTGCGCGGCACGGGCGGACACATCCGCCTGACCGACGTCGAGATCGACGGCGACGACGTGGGCATCGACGTCCTCGGCGCGCTCCTCACGCTCGAGCGCGTGCGCATCCTCCCCGGCGCCGAGCGCGGCGTGACCTTCGCGACCGTCGGGCAGCCGCTCGTCGCGACCGACGTCGTGATCGAGGGTCGTCGCAACATCGGCCTGCGCGTCGTGCGCGCGGGGCCGAGCACGCTCACCGGCGTGGTCGTCCGCGGCGTGGACGGCGACGACGACAACGGCGTGCTCGGGCGCGGCACGGGGATCTGGTTCGAATCGTCCGAGGCGCTGCTCCGCGCGTCGGCGGTGTACCAGGCTCGCCACAACGCCGTGTCGGTGTGGAACTCGCGCGGCAAGATCGCGGACGTGTGGATCGAGGGCAACGACGATCCCCCGCCGACCGGTTCCAACGGGATCGACGCCCACCAGGCCACGACGATCGACATCGAGCGCCTCTCCGTACGCGGCGGGACGAACGGGCTGTGGCTGTACGGCGCGGAGTCGCGGCTCACCGCGACGGTCACGAACGTGCGCGCGGTCGACACCGGCGAGGTCGGGATCTTCGTCGCGCCCACGACGACGGCGGACGTCGACCACGTGTTGGTGCGCGGCGCGCGGCGCGCCGGGATCTACGCGGCGCACGGCGAGCTCGACCTCGAACACTTCACCGTCCTCGAGACGCGCCACACCGATCGCTACACGGGCAGTCGCTACCGCACGGTGCGCAACGCGGCGGGCGTCCGGGTCTCGGGGACCTCCAACGTCGTGGCGGCGAGGGGGATCATCCGCGGCGTCGAGGGCGTGGGCGCGGAGACCGGCGAGGAGGTCGGCGCCACGGGGCAGAACGAGCGCTTCGACCTGCGCGACGTGACGATCGAGGACGCCGCGTGGGGCGGCATCCACACTTACCGCGGGCGTACGACGGCGGAGAACGTGGTCATCCGCCGCGTCGGGTTCGCGGGCCTCCTCGCGTACAGCAGCGAGCTCGAGGTCGCGGACGTCGTCCTCGAAGGCGTGCGTGCGCCCCAGCTCGTGTTCGCCGACGACTTCCCGCCGCCCGGGATCGATCCGGTGCGCGTGGACGAGGTGCGACTCGAGTACGAGGCGCGCAACGGCGCGGGGCTCGCGGTCGGGGGCTTCAACAACCTGTCGAACGGCGACCTCGAGGCGCGGCGCGTCCGCGTGGTCGACGCGGCGCGGTTCGGGATCCACATCGCCAACAACTCGCGGACGACGATCGACCAGGTGGAGATCGCGGGGGCGGTCGTGGGCGAGGACGTCGCGTTCGGCGGGGTCGTGGACGTGCAGTCGGTGTTCTTCCGCGACGTCACCACGCCGTTGGTCCTCCCCTGAACCCCCGGTTCGAGGGCAAGGCCGCCCGTCGATCGTCGTATCTGGGCCGAATGAAACGTTTTTCGGGCAACTTCAGCACACCCGGGCCCGAAAAGTGACACTGCCCACATGGGCTTACATCCGGAGTCGAGAACGTTGAGCGAACACGAGACCGAGCTTGGCCACCTGATCCAGCGGCGCCTGAGTCGCCGCAGCCTCCTCAAAGGCCTGTCCATGATGGCCGCCGGGGCGGCGCTCCCGATCCGCGAGGCCGCCGCGGCCGAGCGATCGTCGCTCGGGTTCGACGCGGTCCCGCTGACGTTCGACACGACCCACCACGTGGCGCCGGGGTACCGCGCCGACCGCCTGATCTCGTGGGGCGACCCCGTCCTCGCGAAGGCGCCCGCGTACGACTACAAGGCGCAGTCCGCCGCGCGCCAGGCCGGTCAGTTCGGCTACAACAACGACTTCACCGCGTACCTCCCGCTCGAGGGGAACGTGCGCGGCCTCCTCTGCGTCAATCACGAGTACACCGACCCGCAGCTGATGTTCCCGGGCATGGACCGGAAGAACGCGGTCGACAAGGTCACCGAGGCGCAGGCGCGCGTCGAGATGGAGGCGCACGGGCACACGGTCATCGAGATCGTGAAGACGCGCCAAGGTTGGCAGACGCGCCCCGACGGCAAGTACAACCGGCGCATCACCGCGACCACGCCGTGCTCGGTCGGGGGCCCCGCCGCGGGCCACCGCCGCATGAAGACACCGGACGACCCGACCGGGCGTCGCGTCCTCGGTACGTTCGCGAACTGCAGCGGCGGCACCACCCCGTGGGGCACGGTGCTCACCGCCGAAGAGAACATCGACTTCTACTTCATCAACGCGCCGGCCGCGGAGAAGCAGAACCACGAGCGCTACGGCATCGCGAAGCTCACGCTCTTCTCGTGGCACAAGTTCGACCGGCGCTTCCGCCTCGACGAGGCGCCGAACGAGCCGAACCGCCACGGGTGGCTCGTCGAGATCGATCCCTACGACCCGACCGCGACGCCCATCAAGCGCACCGCGCTCGGTCGCTTCGCGCACGAGTCGGGGACGGTCACGCTCAACCACGACAACCGCGTGGTCGTGTACTCCGGTGACGACAAGCGCTTCGAGTACCTCTACCGCTACGTCAGCAAGCACGCGTACGACCCGACGAAGGCCGAGCGCAACAAGACGCTCCTCGACGACGGCGTACTCTCCGTCGCGAAGTTCCACGACGACGGCACCGTCGAGTGGCTCCCGCTCGTCCACGGCTACGGGCCGCTCACCGAGAAGAACGGCTTCGCGGATCAGGGCGACGTGTTGATCGAGACGCGCCGCGCCGCGGACCTCGTCGGCGCCACGCAGATGGATCGACCCGAGGACGTCGGCGTGGAGGAGAACAGCGGCCGGGTCTACGTCGCGCTGACGAACAACGATCAGCGCACGACGACGAACGCCGCGAACCCGCGGTCGAAGAACGACCACGGGCACATCGTCGAGCTCACCGTCCCGCGTCGCGGGCGCGGCTTCGACCACGCCGCGAAGACCGTGTCGTGGGGCCTGTTCCTCCTCGGGCAGGATCCGACGAACGCGCCGCGCGCGCCGCAGTACATCGCCGCGGCCGCTCCGCCTTCGACCACGCTCGGCCTCCTCGCGCTCGGCGCGTCGAAGTCGAAGCGCGGCGTCGACACGCTCCTCGACGACGGCGAGCGTCGCCTCGGCAAGCAGCGCGGCGAGATCGGCGCGCACTTCACCGAGGACGGCGTGCTGTCGTGCCCGGACAACTTCGCGTTCGATCCGAGCGGCCGCCTGTGGATCACCACCGACGGCCAGGACAAGGTCGGCGTCGCGGACTCGCTGTACGCGACCGACACCTCGGGCCCCGGCCGCGCCAAGGCCCGCCGGTTCTTCAACGCCCCCCGCGGCGCCGAGGTCTCCGGGCCCTCCTTCACGCCCGACGGCAAGACGCTGTTCGTCTGCGTCCAGCACCCCGCGCAGGAGCGCACCTCCACGTTCGACGCGCCCAGCACCCGCTGGCCGGACTTCGTGGACGGCGCCCCGCCCCGCCCCTCGGTGCTCGCGATCGAGAAGGAAGACGGCGGCCCCGTCGGCTCCTGATCCCGTCCTCGCCGACGCCGTCGGCTCCATGCGTCGGATCGCCGCCGGGACCCGACGCCGGGGCGCCACCGCCCGACGCGAACACCCCGGCACGCGCCTTGAATCCATCGCCGGCGTGATCCCTCGCGTCAGCGCCCCCCGCGTCACGAACCACGTCCACCTCGCCGGCCTCGGCGCCGAAGCCCCCGAGCAGGCGCCCCTCCCCGTCCCGAAGATGAGCAGCGGCATCCGCGTCGCGCCGGTCGGCGGCGCCGAGCCCCACGCCGGGGCCATCGAGATGCCGCCCCACGTCACCGGCCGCCCCGTCCCGGACACCGACGTCGGCGCGATGCTCGCGCGCGGCCCCTGGGCCACCGCGGAAGATCCGCGCCTGCACGAAGGCCTCGGCGCCGCCGCGATGCCGGAGGACTTCTCCGCGACGAGCGGTCAATTCCTCATGGACTACGACGGCGCCGGCGACTCGGCGCGGCTCGCGTTCATCGATCGCATGGCCGAGGTCGGCCGCGCCGAGGGCTTCAACGTCGTCGTCACCGTGCCGAGCGACGCCGTCGCGGCCGAGCTGCGCGCCGGGACGGGCGGCGCCGACAACGTCGTCCCGATCGTCGGCGAAGGCGCGCCGTGGCCGGAAGACACGCTCCACTTCTACACCGACGGCCGCGCCGTGGTGCCGCCGGAACACGACTACGGCGCGATGACCCAACCGATCATCGAGGGGCGCTTGCTCCGCCACACCGGCTCCGTCCCCGACGATCCGGACGCCGCGATGGCCGCGTTCAGCGCGACCCCCGAGCTGCAGTTCGGCGGCTCCGGCGCCACCGTCCGCGACGGCACCATTCGACCGTCGGCCGCCGCGGTCGCGACGCTCGGCGGCGAGGCGCGCACCGCGACCACGTTCGTGGAGGGCGGCAACATCATCAACGGCACGCGCGATGGCCGCCCGTACGCCGTCGTCGGGGCCGACGCGCTCGCCCGCAACATGGCGCTCCTCGACACGGACGAGGCCGGCGTCCGCGCCGCGATGGCGGCCGACCTCGGCGTCGCGCCCGACGATCTGCACTTCGTCGAACAGCCCGCCGACTTCCACCTCGACGTCGCGATGACGCCGTGGGGCGACGACCGGATGCTCCTCAACGACGCGCGCCTCGCGGCCGCGGAACAGATCCGCGCCTCGGGCCTGGACCCGAAGTCCCCCGAAGCGACGCGCCTCCTCGCCGAAGCCGAGCGGCGCGCGGTCCTCGAAGACCGCACCGCGGAGGAGCTCGCGGCGGCCGGCTTCGAGGTGACGCGCGTGCCCGGCCGGTTCTTCGAGGTCGGCGAAGACGGACGCGCGATCGAGATCGCCAACTTCATGAACGGCGAGGCCGGCAGCAACACGAACGGCGAGAACTACTTCATCACGCAGCGGGGCGACCGCGGCTTCGAGGACGCCTTCCTCGCCGCGCTCCCGACCGACGTCCCGGTCCGTGTGTACTTCGCGATGGACAACGTCTCGGCGCGCGCCCTCCTCGCGAAGGGCGGCGCCGCGAACTGTACGATCAAGCGTCTGCCGGACGGCTGGGGCTTCGTCCCCGGCCGGTGATCACATGAAGGAGCGGAGGAGCGTCTCGAGGCGCGCGGACTGCTTGAAGAGATCGTGCTCGATCCCGTTCGCCGAGTCCTGCGGCGACTTGAAGTAGATCGACAGGCCGTCCTGCACGCCGCGCGCGCCCTTCTGCTTGCAGAGGTCCATGAAGAGCGCGAGGTCGAGCACCACCGGCGCCGCGAGGATCGAATCGCGGCACAGGAAGTTCACCTTGAGCTGCATCTTGTAGCCCATCCACCCGAGCAGATCGATGTTGTCCCAACCCTCCTTCGCGTCGCCGCGCGGCGGGTAGTAGTTGATGCGGACGAGGTGCGAGAGATCGCCGTAGAGTTCGGGGTGCGCCTCGGGCTCGAGGATCTGCTCGAGCACGGAGAGCTTGCTCATCTCCTTCGTCTTGAAGTTCGCCGGCTCGTCGAGCACGAGGCCGTCGCGGTTGCCGAGGATGTTCGTCGAGAACCACCCCTCCATGCCGAGCATGCGGGCCTTCAACCCGGGCGCGAGGATCGTCTTGATGAGCGTCTGGCCCGTCTTGAAGTCCTTGCCGCAGATCGGAGTGCGCGTCTCGTTCGCGAGCGCGATCGCCGCCGGCGTGTCGACGGTGAGGTTCGGCGACCCATTCGCGTACGGCACGCCCTCCTTGAGGCACGCCCACGCGTAGAGCATCGAGCCGGTGATGTTCTCGTCGTCGTTCTTCAGGCCGGCTTCGAATGCGTCGATCGACTGGTGGACCTCGCTCGCCTGGACGTAGCGCTCGGTGGATCCGCACCACACCGCGACGAGGCGGTCGACGCCCATCTTCGACTTCGCGTCGCGGATGTCCTGGCGGAGCTGATCGACGAGGTCGGCCTTGTTGCCGGTCTTCGTGAACGTCGGCTCGAGGCGCGGGATGTCCTTCTGGAAGAACGCGGCGGACATCGGCGTGATCGCGGAGAGCTCGTCCTTCACCGCTTCGAGGTGATGACGCTCGAGCACGCCCGCGTTCTGCGCGACGGCGTACGCGTCGTCCGCGCGCACGTCCCACCCGGCGAACTCGAGTTGATCGAGCTTCGCGATCGGGAGGAGCTCGGAGATCTTCTTCGGCGTGTCGTCGCCGTCGACGCGCATCGTGCCGAGCTGCGAGAGGGATCCGATCGGCACGCCCGCGCCCTTGCGCGCGAGGTGGCAGCCGGCGATGAACGTCGTCGCGACCGCGCCGAGCCCGGGGAGCAGGACGCCGAGCTTCTCGTTGTTGGTTGTGGTGGGAGGATTCTCGTTGTTCGCCAAGGTCAGCCTCTTTCAGCTTGGCGAGTACGTTGGCGCTTTCCGGTCGGTCAAGGTGAATGCGAAGCGTTGCTCGCCGTCACCAGGTGTCCAAAAAAAGCGGGAATGCGGGGCGATGAAGCGGCGTTGAGGGAGGTTCGTTCGGGCCGGATCGACCGATCAACGCGAGGCGAGCGCCGGGGTCGCAGTGCCGTCGAGGCGGGCGCTCCACGTCTTCACGAACGCGTCGAACTTCGCGCGCGAGCGCTTCGGGACGCCGGTGTGGCGCGCGACGACCTTCTTGGTCGGGTCGAGGTAGTGGCCGCTCTTCTTGAGGCGGAAGTCGAGGTGCGGGCCGGTCGACCGACCGGTGGATCCCACGCGACCGACCAGCGTGCTCTGCGAGACGCGCTGCCCGCGCTTCACGAGGATCTTCGACAGGTGCAGGTAGAACGACTCGTACCCGCCCGGGTGCCGCACCTTCACCATGTTGCCGTTCGGGCCCTTGCGCGCCGCGAACGTCACCACGCCGTCGGCGACCGACTGCACCGGCGTCCCCATCGGCGCCGCGTAGTCCACGCCGCCGTGGAAGTGCTTGCGCCGGGTGATCGGGTGCGTGCGGTAGCCGTACGCCGAGCTGATCCGCGTGAACGACAGCGGCGACTTCAGGAACGCCTTCTTCGCCGCCTTGCCGGACGCGTCGTAGTAGTCGCCGTCGTGCTCGAAGAGGCGCTTGTCGCCGTACTCGGCGGCGAGGATGCGACCGTAGCCGACCGTCTGCCCGTCGACCTCGTCCTTCTCGACGTAGAGGCGGAACCGATCGCCCTTGCGGGTCTCGGTGTTGAAGTCGATGTCGTAGCGGTAGACGTGCGCGAGCTGCATCGCGAGCGCGGGTGACTCACCGGCGTCGAGGAACGCCTGGTACAGCGACGACCCCACCTCGCCTTCCACGCGCGTGACGACGCGCTGGACGTCGACCTCGCGCTTCGACGCGACGTAGTCCTCGCCCTTCGCCTCCACCGTCCACGCGTCGAGCGGCGAGGTCTCGTAGACGAACCGCGCGAGCTTGCCGTCCGCCGCGGTCTCGACCGTGTAGCGATCGCCAGCGCGCGTCTTCG
>JAUHYN010001418.1 GCA_030426505.1 bacterium
TCTCCGAGCCCAACACGTACGCGGATCTGGCGAATCCGACCGTCCTGTTCACGAACACCCTGACCGACGAAGCCGACGTCCAGCTCCCGTTCCCGTTCCTCTTCTACGACCTGACCTACAATGTGGTGAGCTTCGGGACCGACGGCGCGATGCTCTTCGGGTCGGGCCTCGACGTCTCGAACGTCAACGCCACGCCCGGCTCCAGCAGCACGCCGAACGCGTGGATCGCGCCGTTCTGGGATACCTCGCAGTTCTGCACCGCGGACAACGGCTCGCTCGGCTACGAGATCCAAGGCACCGCGCCGGACCGGGTGGTGGTGTTCGAGTGGAAACGCCTCAATATCAGCGGCTGCACGCCCGCGGACCTCGTGAGCTTCCAGGTCCGCCTCTACGAGGGCTCGGCCGGACGGATCGACATCGACTACGGCCCGAGCGTCGCGCTCGGCAGCGCGACCGCGACGATGGGCATGGAAGACGAAGCGGGCGCGCGCGCGATTACGTTCCGGAATTGCACCACGAGCTGCACCGGCACGGACTTCATGGCGCTGTCCGGCTCGCGCCTGACCCTCGTGCAGGACCCGGGCGTCGACGTGGCGATCACGAGCGTCAACGCGCCGGCGTACGTGCCGATCGGGGTCCCGCGCACCGTCGAGGTCACGCTCACGAACAATCACGGTGAGGCCACCGGCGACATCGAAGTCAGCGTCCTCGCCACCCCCGACGGCACGGTCGATGGCGGCGTCGTCGCGGGCACGGCTTCGATCGACGTCGCGGCCTACGGGACCGCGACCGTCCCCGTGACCGTCACGGCCCCCACGAGCCTCGGCGCGCGAACGTTCGGCCTGATCGCGGTCGTGGACGCGCAGAACAACCTGGCGGAGGTCGACGAGAGCAACAACGTCTTCCGCACCTCGTCGCGGTTCATCCCGGCCAACCCGGACCTCGTCGTGGAGGCGGTCTCGATCGATCGCGTGACCGCGAGCGCCGGGGAATCGCTGCAGGTCATGGCGCGCGTCGCCAACCGAGGGATCGCGATGACGTCGGCGGCGGGCCTCGGCGCGTACCTGTCGTCGAACCCCGCCGTGTCGGCGGTCGACCTCGAGCTCGCCACGCAGACGGTGACGCTCGGCGCCGACGAGGTCACGCAGGTCGTCTTCGATCTCACCATCCCGGCGAACATCGCGAGCGGTCGCTATTCGATCGGCGTGGTCGCGGATCCGCAGCGCACGCAAACGGAGATCTCGCGCAGCAACAACACGGGCGTCGCGCCCGACGTGATCGACATCAGCGGCAACGGCATCGCGATCCTCACGACGCGACTGCCCGAGGCGCGGATCAGCCTCCCGTACGAGGCCGTGATCCAGACGATCGGCGCAGAGGGCCCGACGACCTTCACGCGCACCGCCGGCATGATGCCGGCCGGCGTCGACATCGTCCCCTCGACGGGCGAGCTCTACGGGCGCCCCACCGAGGTCGGCTGTCAGGACTTCACGATCGAGGTCTCGGACGGCGTCGGCTCCGACTCGAAGATGTACACGCTGTGCGTCGCCGACCCGGGCGAGCCACTCACCGTGGTGACGCGCGCGCTCGCCGTGGGCGTGATCGGTCAGGAGTACGTGGTCCCGCTCGTCGCGATCGGCGGCGAGGAGGGCGCGACGTTCGAGTGGTCCGGCGAGGACCTCCCGGACGCGCTCCGCGTGGAGTCGACGGGTCGCGTGGTCGGGACGCCCCAGGAGGCCGGTGAGTTCGTCGTGACGCTCATCGTCTCGGACGGCGTGGACACCGCGCAGCGCGAGATCC
>JAUHYN010001419.1 GCA_030426505.1 bacterium
CCCGAGGACGTCACGAAGATCGTGATGAAGTGCATGCAGCGCAAGCCGACGCAGCGCTACAAGGACGCGTCGCAGCTGCTCGACGCGATGAACGTAGTGCTGTCGCGGCTCAAGTCCGATCGCTCGAACGCGGATATCCCATCCGAGGACATCGAGGTGTCCGACGATCAGTCCGAGGATCCGACGCAGGACGGCGCGCCGAGCGTGGCGTGATCCGGCGTCACGGGGACTCGACGTCCTTCAGCATCGCGCGCACGCGGTCGGCGTCCGACGCCGTCGGCGCCAACTCGATGTAGCGACGGTAGTGCCGCACCGCGGCCACGGTGTCGTCCTGCTTCGCGAAGAGTACGCCGAGGTACCGGTGGCAGGCCGCGTTGTCCGGATCCAATCGGACGCACTCTTCGAGCGCCTGTTGTGAGTCGCCGAGGCGGCCCTGGAGGAGGAAGCGCCGCCCGGCGTCGGCGGCGTCGGACACCGCGGCCTCGGTCGGGTCCTGGCGCGGCCGAATCCGTCGGCGCATCCGCGCGGGACGCGGAGGCTCTGGCGCGACGTCACGCGCGGCGCGCTCTGCGAGCACCCTCGGCTTCGGGGCCGGGGCGGGCGGCGCCGTGGGCTCGGGCGCCGGTGTGTCGATCGCCGCCGCGCGCAGGGGTTCGGGCTCGCCCGCGCGTTTGCCGGCGTCGAACCCCGTCGAGCGCCCGACGAGGAACGCTACCGCGATCGCCGCGCCGACGAGCGCCGCCATGATCACCGATCCGATCCGATTCGTGCGCTTGGGGGGCGGCACCCGGAGCAACGGCTTCATCGGCCGTGACGGCGGCGCCGCGCCCGGATCCGTGGGGCGCTCGGAGCGCAGCGACACCTCGGTCCGCCCCGCCTCGCGGAGTCGCTTGTGCTCGGCGTCGGACGCCGTCAGGGCGCTGGGCGCGATGGCGTGGAGCGCGCGGATGGTCGCCTCGCCGTCCTCCTCGAGCGGCGCGTTCTCCACCGCGCGGAGCGCGGCGAGGAGGGCGGCGCCGTCGTCGGGGCGGAGCGTCCGGTCGGGGTGCATCGCTCGCTCGATCAAAGTCGGCAGCGGCCCCGTCAGGCCGTGCGACGCGAGCGGCGGGAAGCGACCGGCCATCACCGCCTGCATCACCTCGTCCTGGCGCCCCCGCGTGCGGCCGTACGGGCGCTGCCCGCTCAGCAACTCGTAGAAGACGACGGCCGCGCCGAACACGTCGATGCGCGCGTCGATCTCGTCGCCGAGGTACTGCTCAGGCGCCATGTATCCGGGCTTGCCGAGCACCTGCCCGGGCGCGGTGAGCGCCGGGCCGCCGCTGGGCTTCGCGATGCCGAAGTCGATCAGCTTCACCACACCCGACTTCGTCACCATGACGTTCTGCGAGGAGACGTCGCGGTGGATGATCCCGGCGGCGTGGACGTACGCCAGGCCGGCCGCGACCTGCAGCATGATCTGAACTGCGACCGTCCTCGGCAGAGGCCCGCGCGCCATCTTCAACAGCTTCGCGACGCTCGCGCCCTCGACCAGCTCCATCACGATGAACGGCGTCCCATCGACGACGTTCGACTCGTGGACGCGGACGATGTTCCCGTGCTCGAGCTGCGCGAGCAGATCGCCCTCGCGTCGGAAGCGGACCTGGCTGGTCTCGTCGTCGAGGACGATCTGTTTGATGACGACGAGCTCGTCTCGAATGGAGTCGAAGGCCTTCCAGACCTCGCCCATTCCGCCGCGACCGATTCGCTCGAGTAGAATGTACGGGCCGAGTCGATCCACGCCGCGGCGAATCATGCCACGC
>JAUHYN010000295.1 GCA_030426505.1 bacterium
CCGTCGATCGGGAGCGCGTCGTCCTGCAAGACCACGCCCTCTTCGAGCACGACGTAGCCCACGGCCGTGCCGGTCTCGGTCTGGCGACCGTAGGAAGCGAACACGCGGTCACCGTTGATCGCGACGCGCGTGGGGATGCTCGGGTCCACGTCAGTGAAGGCGTGCCGCGCGATCTCGACGGCGGGGTCCGGGCACGAGAAGACGAGTTCGCGGCCGCCGTCGCGCGGACCGGCGTCACGCGGGCCAGCGTCGCGCGGACCGGCGTCGGCGCGTGTGCCGGCGTCGCGCGACCCGGCGTCTTCGGGGCCGATCTGTACGATGTCCGACGAACAGGCAGAGACGAGGAGGACCAGCGACCACGACGCACGCATGTCGAACAGAGACCTCACGCGGCGCGAACGGCTCACGGCGACTCGACCGCGCACCCTTCGAACAACACGAGCCACCCGTCGCCCTTGCGCGAGCTCGCGGTGAGGACCCACCCATCGGTCGTCGGGAGCGCCGCGAGATCGAGCGCGGCCGGTTCGTCGTCGCCCTCCGGCAGCGGCGCTTCGAGCGCGGGCCCGCGTGCGGTGAGCGCGACGTGATCGAAGCGAACGCTCGGGCGATCGGCGGCGGTGGGCCAGTAGGCCGTCGCGACGAGATCGCCGCGGGCGGCGATGCGCGGAGCGGTCGCGACGGGCGCGTCGGTCATTCGGAGCCGCTGCGTGGACCGCGTGGACATCACGAGGACGCCGTCGTCACAGGCCATGACGACGAACGCGTCGGCGCCGCTGGTCGCGGCGTCCCAGGTGTCGAGCGAGGAACACCCGTCGAAGGGCGTGCTCGCGAGGATCGCGCCGTCGTCGTCGAGCCGATGCGCGACGACCACGTTCGGCGCGCCGGCGCTCCGCGTGAAGACCCACGTGCGATCGTCGTGGCGCTCGAGGCGCGCTTCGACGACCCCCGACGGCAACGCCGCCTCGCCGAACCCGATCGGTCGGCCCGCGCGTGTGACCTGGACGAGGCGCGGTCGCGCAGCATCGGCGACGGCGACGACGAGCGTGTCGTCGACGTACGCCACGTCCCATACGGGGCCCTGGTTCCACGGCGCGAAGACGCGCTCGGAGCGCTCGCCGATCCGGAAGGCGTCGATCTGGAGGAGCTCGCCGATCACGCCCGCGTCGATGCGGTGAACGACCGCGAAGCCGCGGTCGCCGTCGTTGGTGAGGCTCGGGCCCCATCGGTGTTCGCCGTCGATCGAGCTCGTGCCGAACGCACCGGCGTGCGCGTACTGGTGCAGCGCGTAGCCGTAACCGCGCGTGTCGGCGAACGGGCTCCCGTACGCGGTCATGATCAGTTCGGACGTGGCGGCGACGCGGAACGGCGTGTCGGGCAAGACGTTGAACAGCGGCGTGTCGCTCCCGGCCTCCAGCGCCGCCGGGCAGACGACGCGCGGCGGCGGCTCGGGGCCGGCGTCGCGCGGCGGCGCCGGACCGGCGTCGACCGAGGCGTCCATCGGGGACAACTCGACGACTTCGGTGGCGCACCCGGCGACGAGCAACGCGGCGAACACGGACCGGCGCATGACTCCTGGAGCCTTACTACGCCCGATTCGGCTCACTCGGGGGGCCGCGCCCGACTTTTTTCCGCGCCGTGAGCCGAATTCGGCGGTCGCAGCCTCTATGCTTCGGATCGGTCCGCGGTGGCGAAGACGAGCGAGAAGGTCGTGCCGTTGCGGGCGACGACGCAGACGCCCGACGAGGTCCTCGTGCGGTGCGCGCTCGACGGCGACGTGTCGGCCGAGGAGGCGTTGTACCGCCGGCACGCGCCGCCGCTCCTCAGCGCGTTGATTCGCATGACCTCCAACCGGGACGACGCGCTCGACGTCGTGCAGGACGCGTTCATCCAAGCGTTCCGTCGACTGCCGCAGCTCACGGATCCGGCGGCGTTCCGCGGGTGGCTGCGGACGATCGCGTTCCGCATCGTGTACCGCCAATCGAAGCGGCGCCGGTGGCTGTCGTTGGTCGGCTTGGCGCCGCCCGAGGTCTCACGGCTCTCGACGTGGGCGCGACCCGGGACGTCGCCCGAGATCCTCGCGGAGCTGCGGATGATCGATCGCGTGGTGACGGCGCTGCCGCCGGCGCAGCGGATCGCGTGGGTGCTGCGGTACGTGGAGGAAGAGTCGCTCGAGGACGTGGCGGCGCAGTGCGGGTGTTCGCTCGCGACAGCGAAGCGCCGCATCAAGGCCGCGCGCGAGGCGATCGACGCGGCGACGAACGAGGGGGGCGCGTGAAGTCGATCCGCGAACACCTGGTCGATCCGGCGGAGGCGCCGGAGCTCGAGGGCGCGTGGGCGCGCATCCGCTCGCGCCGCTCCGCGCGTCCAGCGTGGGCGCCGCGCGTCGCCGTCGCGGTCGCGGTGGTCGTCGCGTTGGTGTGGTGGGTGCGGAGCCCCGCGCCGACGGCGCCGCGCGCTGCGATCGATCTCTCGGCCTCGGTGTTCACACCCGAGGTCGTGCGCCTCGACGACGGCACGAACATCGTCGTCATGCCGGGCGCGCGCCTCGTTCCATTGGAGCGAACGGCGTCGGCGGTCGGGTGGCGCCTCGAACGCGGCGCCGCGTCGTTCGAGGTCGCGCACGATCGAACGCGCACATTCTATGTGGAGGGCGGCGACGCACGCGTCGTCGTGGTGGGCACGCGCTTCGCCGTCCGACGCGACGGCGCGGCGCTCGCGGTGGAGGTCGATCGCGGCACGGTCCGCGTCGAAGCACCGACGGGGACCCGCGAGGTGCACGGCGGCAACGCGTGGCGCGTGGAGCGCGCGTTCTCAACGGCGATCGCGCGGGGGGACGAGGCGGCGGAGCGCGAGGATGCCGAGCGGCGCGCAGGGAGAGGAGGTGACGAGGACGGGACGATCACGAGTGGTGCGGGCGGCGGTCGCGTGGACGCTCCCGGCGCGAGCGGCGCGGGCTCGAACGTCGGCGATCGCGTGGACGCTCCCGGCGCGAGCGGCGCGAGCTCGAACGTCGGCGAAGACGATCGCTTGGACGCGCCAAGCGCGAGGGGCGCGGACTCGACGCTCGACGTTCGCATCGACTCGCGCGGCGAAGACCGCGGCGACGCGGTAGCCGGCGGCGGACCCAGCGCGGGCGAAGGCAGCGGTCGCGCCGACACGCTCGGCCTACGTTCGCCCGCGCGCGGCGGGCGCGCCGACGCGAAGGACAGCACGACGCCAACGCCCGGCGCGACCGCGGGCCGCGCGAGGGCGGGCGACGACTCCAAGGCGCGCGGCGCGAAGTCAGGCGCCGGCTCCAACGCGAACGGCGCGAAGGCCGGGGACGGCTCCGACGTCACCGACGCCGAAGCCTCGGACGATCCCCTCGCCGCCGCGGACCGCGACCGGGCCCGCGGTGCGCCTCGCGCCGCCGCGGCGCGCCTCGAAGCGTTCATCGCCGGGGCCCCCGACGACGCGCGCGTCCCGCTCGCGTTGTTCATGCTCGCGCGGATCCACCACGGCGACCTCGACGATCCCGGCGCCGCCGCGCCCCGCCTCGAAGCCGCGATCGCGGCGGGCCTCCCGCGACCGCTCGAAGAGCGCGCGCTCGCGCGGCTCGTCGAGTGCTACGTGGCCACGAACCAGCGCGCCCTAGCGCGCGCGGCCGCGCGACGCTACGTCGATCGCTTCCCAAACGGAGCCCGCATCGAACAGATTCGACGCTGGGCTCCGAAGCCATGATCCTCGCCTCCCTGCTCACCCTCGCGGCCTCGACCTCGTTCGTCATCGAGCCCCCCGCGTGCCCGCCGACCTGGTTCGACGCCCCCGCGCTCGAGGCGATGCTCCTCGCCGACACGTCGTCGGTCGGGCGCGTCTACGTCGCCGTCATCGTCCCCGACTGCGACCAACCCCGGCTCCAAGTCGCCGTCCTCCGCTCCGGCCACGCGCCGCGCCAAGCCGACGTCGCGCTCGATGGCGTCTCGGACGCGCTCGCGCTGCGCACCGTCGCGCTCACGGTCGGCGACCTCCTCGACGGGTCCACCCTCGCGCCGCCCGTCGAGCCGGTCGTCCCGAACCGCGCGACCGCACCGATCGACCCCGCCCCGCTCGCCACGCTGCGCATCGAAGCGGCCGGCGAGCTGGGCGTGTACCCGGGCGTCGCTTCCGTCCTCTACGGCGCGAGCGCGCGCCTCGACGCGCGGCCGTGGTCGCGCCTCCGCGTCGCGCTCGGCGGGCGCTGGATGACCGCGCGCCAACGGGAAGACTTCGGCGACGCGAACCTCACGCTCGTCGCCGCGGAGGCCCTCGTCGGCGTGGCCGCGGACGGCGCGGGCTTCGAGTGGAGCGCGGGCGCGCACGTCGACGGCGGTTGGGTCGCGCTCACGGGCGCCACCGGGCGACACCGCCGCGGCCTCCTCCGCGCCGCGCTCGCGCTCGGAGTGCGCCGCGCGCTCCCGTTCGATCTCGACGTCGGCGTCGAGCTGCGCCCCGGCGCGACCATCCGCGGCGTGCGCGGCGTCGCCGGCAGCGAAGAGAGCGTCGCCGCGGACGGCGCGTTCGTCGACGTGCGCGTGGGGCTCGGCTACCGGATCGGCGCTTGGTGAAAGCCGGCGCGCGTCACTTCGCGATACCGAGCGTCTGCTCGATCTCCGCGAGCAGCACGCGCGCCTTCAGCGCTTCGCCCGCCTCCAGGTGACGCTGCACCTGATCGAGCTTCTCTTCGAGCGAGGCCCGCGACGTGTCTTCCGGTCTCGCATGCAGCACGCCGCGCGCGCCGCCGAGGCGCTCGTACAGCGTGACGTCCACGACGGGCCGCGGATCGTAGATGATGAGCAGCCACGCGACCGCCGCACCCCCGAGCGCAGCGATCAGCGCCACGAAGATCATCGAGAACCAGCCGGGCCCCGTGTTCGCGACGACGACCGGCGTCGACGGATTCGTGAGTCGAGTCTCCGCGGCGGCCTGCGGACGGATCGTCGCCGTCGCAGTGTTGCGCCCGGCCTCGGGCGCGACCGTGAGCCGCCGCGCCGTCGTCGGCTGCGGTGAGCGCGGCGAGCCCTCGCGGAGCGTGGCTCCCGCGTCCGCGGCGACGGCGGCGAGCGCCGCATGATCCGGCGCCGGCGACTCGCCGAGCGCGCGACCGACCGGCACCACGCGCACCTGAGGTTCGGGCTGCGGGAGCGCCGCCTCCGTCTTCACCTCGATCGCTTGGTGGCGCACGCCCGGGAACTCCGCCTTCAGCGTGTCGTCGGGTGGCTCCAGGTCGTCGCCGAGCGGCACGCCGTCCTCCAACGCGAGCGTCGACACGACGCGCGACGCGTGGCTCGAGTCCTCACCGCTGAGCGGCGCCGCGACCTTCGGCAGCACGCGCGTGCCGGCTTCGTGATCCGGGCGCGCCTGGAGCCGCAGATCGATCGTCCACTGCGCGTCCTGCTCCGCCTTCTCGTCGCGGAACATCTTCGAGATCCACTGCGACAGATCCGCGTGCTCCACCCAGACCTTCGTCCGCTCCGCGACGTCGCCGAGCATGTCGATCGCCGCGCGGGCGGACTTCGGTCGATCCTCCGGGCGCCGCGCCATCATGCGCCGCAAGACCGCGATGAACTCGCGCGGGAGATCCGGGCGGTGCTCCTCGATCGGCTTCGGCGGACCGGAGAGCATCTCCGTCAGCACTTGCCGCGGCGTCCCCTCGTACGGGCCGCACCCCGCGAGGAGCCGGTACGCGACCGCGCCGAGCCCATACAGATCGGTCTGCGGCGTGGCCTTCTCACCCGACGCCATCTCCGGCGCGAGGTAGCTCGGCGTCCCGAGAACGGTGCCCTCCGCCGTGAGCCCGAGGTGTTCGGTGAGCAGCGACTTCGCGAGCCCGAAGTCCGCGAGGCGACTCTTGCCGTCGTACCCGACGATGATGTTCCCAGGCGTGACGTCGCGATGCACCAGCTGCAGCGATCGGCCGTCGCTCTCGCGCGCCGTGTGAACGTAGTGCAGCGCCGACAGCGTATCGATCGCGATGCGCAACACCGCGGCGAGCGGCGCGCCGAGGCCCTGGTCGCCGAGTCGATGCGCGAGCTCGCCGAGGTTCTTCCCGCGCACCAGCTCCGAAGCGACGTACGGCGCGCCGTCGATGTGCCCGGCGTCGAGCGTCTCGACGAGGTTCGGGTGCCGCAACCGCAGCGCGAGCTCGCACTCGTGTTCGAAGCGCTCGAGGAACGAAGGGACCCGGGCCGCGTCGGCGCGGAGGCGCTTCACGGCGACCAGCGGGTGCGCGTCGAGGTTCGCGCGCGCGACGTACACGACGCCCATCCCGCCCTTCCCCAGCGTCCGCAGGAGGAGGTAGGGACCGAACGCCTCGAGCAGATCTCGCGACGGCACCGCGGGGGATGTTAACGCGAAATCGAGCTTGCACCAGCTTCCGACCCCGCGCGGTCGGATTGTTGATGCGGGCCCCCGCCCCTCCTATGTTGACGCTGTGTCGGACGAGACTCGGCAGCTCACGGACCTCCTCGCGGGGGCCGATGTCGGCCTCGAACTCCTCGTCCTGGACGGGGAGCAAGCCGGCCTGCGCCTCCCGATCTCCGCGAGCCGACCGCTGATCGTCGGGCAATCCGACGAGGCCACACTCGCACTCTCGGACAGCGCGGTGTCACGGCTGCACCTCGAGCTGCGCGTGGAGGGCGCGCGCGTGCGCGCAATCGATCTGAAGAGCACCAACGGCTCCTACCTCGGCGGACACCGCTTCGAGGCCGCCGAGCTCGAACCCGGCGCGGTGATCCGCGTGGGCGAGACCCACCTCCAGCTCCTGACCGAGGGCGCGCAAGAGCCGCTGCCGCCCTCCAACGCGACAGCGTTCGGCGGGCTTCGCGGCCGGAGCCACGCGATGCGGACGGCGTTCGCGATCCTCGAGCGCGCCGCGCGCACCGACACCACGGTGCTGATCACCGGCGAGACCGGCACCGGCAAAGAGGTCACGGCGGACGCCATCCACACCCAGTCCGCGCGCCGCGACGGGCCGTTCATCGTGATCGACTGCGCGTCGATCCCGGCGAACCTCGTGGAGTCGGAGCTGTTCGGCCACGTGAAGGGCGCGTTCACCCACGCGAGCACGGACCGCGCGGGCGCCTTCCGCTCCGCGAACGGGGGAACGATCTTCCTCGACGAGATCGGCGAGCTCCCGGCCGATCTCCAGTCGCGGCTGCTGCGCGTGCTCGAGACGCAGACGGTCAAGCCGGTCGGGAGCAACACGTACGAGAAGGTCGACGTGCGCGTGGTGGCCGCGACCAACCGCGACCTCGAGGAGGAGGTCCGTCAGCGGCGCTTCCGCAGCGACCTCTTCTTCCGACTCGCAGTGATCCGCGTCCACCTCCCGCCGCTCCGCGCGCGGACCGAGGACATCCCGTTCCTCGCGCGACACTTCGCGCAGGAGGCCGCGGGCGAGAACGAACGCATCGCGCTGTCGCCGACCGCGATCGCCGCGCTCATGGCGCACGACTGGCCCGGCAACGTGCGCGAGCTCCGCAACACGATCCGCCAGGCGAGCGCGCTGTCGCCCACGCAGCTCTCGATCGCCGCGGCGCTCCGTCCCGAGGGTTCGGCGGCGCCGGCCGCGAACAGCTTCGACGCGTTCTTCGACATGCCCTTCCGCGAAGCGCGCAAGGCGGCGCAAGCGGCGTTCGAGCAGGCGTACGTGCGCCACGCGATCGACGAGGCCGGCGGCAACGTCACGAAGGCCGCGCAGCGCGCCGGGCTGCACCGGAACATGATGCATCGGATCCTGGCGCGCGAGGCCCCGGACTCCGAGGAGTAGGAGCCCCCAGCAAGTAGCTTCCAGTCCGCAGCAAGATCTCCCGAGCGCATCAGGCGCCGAAGCGTCGCACCGAGGAGCTGCCGGCTGCCCGCTGGTCGCTGAGAGCCCCCAGCAAATCGCTTCCAGTCCGCAGCAAGATCTCCCGATGATTCGGACGCTCAGGATCTGACCCACCTGGACGGTCTAAAACTGACCCACCCAGTTGGTGCCGAGCGTCTTAGCTCATCCCGCGTCTGATGCGCCAGTGGGGTCCGAGGATCCGGCGCCTGTCGCTCGTTTACGCATCCGGAAGCTCTTCCCCTGTGTCGCGATCACGACGGCGTGGTGAGCGAGCCGATCGAGGAGTGCGGTCGTGAGCTTCTCGTCGTCCGCGAAGACCTTCGGCCACTCGCTGAAGGCGAGGTTCGTCGTGATGAGCACCGAGCGGTTCTCGTAGCGCTCGGCGATCAGGTTGAAGAGCAGTTCGCCGCCGGTGCGATCGAAGGGCACGAATCCGAGCTCGTCGAGGATCAGCAGGTCGACGCGCTGGACCCGTCGATGGAGTCGACCGACCTCGCGCTGGTCGTGCGCCTCGACGAGCATTCGCACGAGATCGGCCGCGCGGTGAAACGCAACACGACGACGCTGCTTCGCGGCCTCGAGACCGAGCGCGATCGCGAGGTGCGTCTTGCCGGTCCCGATCGGTCCCGCGAGGATCAGGTTCTCCGCGTTGTTGATCCAGTCTCCGCGCGCGAGCTCCGCGATCTTCGGCCGCTCTACGCCCTTCGCCGCGTCGAAGTCGAATTCACCGAGCGTCTTCGTCTCCGGGAATCGCGCGGCCTTGATCCGCTCTCGAATCGCCGACTGCGCACGTGAAGCCGATTCGGCCGACAGCACTTCGTACA
>JAUHYN010000296.1 GCA_030426505.1 bacterium
GCCCAGACCTTGTTCTCGATCACAAGGCAGAGCCCCGGAGCGCGCACGACGATGTCGGCCCGACAATCACCGCGGCTCTCCTCGGTTCTCGTCTCCGCCAGCGCGACATCGCCCCGATCGGCCGAGACACCCACGAGATCGAGCACCCCCTCGAGGAAGCTGGTTCCGAGGCCATGCCGTCCTGCGGGATCGAGCAACCAAGCGAGGATGGCCGAGTGCGGGAGTTCGAGGTGAGCAATCCCCGCAACGGTCATCAGGCTTCGCGGACCCCGCTGCCATGCTCCCGCCCGTCGCAGCTGCGCGGTCCGCTCCCGCCGATGACGCTGCCCGAGCTCCCCGGCCGCGAACGCATCCTCGCGTTGATCGCCGCCTGCCTCGCGACGGATCCGAAGAACCGCCCCGGCCTCGACGAGGTCCGCGCGCTCCTGATCGAGGTCTGCCCCGAGCACGTGCTCAAGGTCGGCTCGGGGACGTGGGGCGTCACGGAGCCCGACCACGAGCTCTCCACGCTCGGCGATCTCGACGACGTCGCCATCGACGAACACACCGACGTCACCACCCAGCCCGGCTCGTCCGACCCGCGCGACATCGAAGTCACCCACGGCGACGCCGTACACGCGGGAGCGCCGCCGATCTCGAACGCGCACACCGCGGCCTCCGCGAGCGCGCCGCCGATCTCGAACGCGCGCACCGCCGCCACCGAGCCGCCGTCGGGCCCCTCCGCGCCGCCGATCTCGAACGCGCGGACCACGGCGCCCCCCGCGATCGCCGCCGGCGACACCGACGTGGAGGCGCCGCCGCCCGACGCCATCCCCACGCGCGTCGCCATCTCCGACTCCACCGCGCGCGCGCTCGCGAGCCCGGTGTCGCTCACGATCCCCGACGAACCCGATGTCCACCCTTCGACCGTGGTCGCCGAGGACACGGACCTCCCCACGGAGGTGCCGGGGGCCGCGACCGAGGCGCGCGCGTTCGTGGAGACGGAGCCCACGCCCCACGGACCGACGCCCGCTTCGTTCGGGCCCGCTCCGAGGCGCAGCCGCGCCGCGTGGTGGATCGCGGGCGCCGCGGCGCTCTTCGCGGTCGCGGTCGCCGTCGCGGTGTCGCGCCCGACCTCGAACGTCGCGTCGCCGACGGCCGACGCCCCCGCGGTCGTCCCCTCGGTGCAGGCGGCCTCGCAGATCTACGTCGCGGTCTCGAGTGATCCGGTCGGCGCGACGGTCCACGACGAGGACGGCGCTCTCCTCGGCTCGACGCCGCTCGAAGTCGCCGTACGCCCCAACGCTTCGCGGCGCCTCACCCTCTCGGCGCCGGAGCACGCGGCGAAGCGCGTGACGATCGGAGCGTCCGACGTGGCGATCGAAGTGCAGCTCACCAAGCGCGCTCCCGCGAAGCGGCGACGCCCGAAGAAGGCGAGCGACGACGGCGACGACGAGGGCTTCCCGTCATGGTGAGTCGCATCGCCTTCGCGCTATTCGCCGTGCTCCTCGCCGCCGCGGCGCCCTCCGGTCGCGCCGAGTTCGACGAGGGCCGCCGCCTCTTCCTCGCCGAGCGCTACGCCGAAGCGCTCCCGCACCTCGAACGCGCGCGAGAGCTCTCGGGTGGTCGCCCGTCCACGATCGAGGCGCTCGCGCTCTGCTACGAGAAGCTCGGCGACGACAAGCGCGCGCTCGAGCAGTACCGCGCGCTCCGCGACGCCGACCCCGAGCGCGCCGAAGAGACCAACGCGAAGATCGGCGAGCTCGAAGCCAAGCTCGCCGCGAGCGCCGTCCTCGCTCCCGCCGACCGACCGCGGCCCCCCGGGGAGCCCGACAACTTCGCGGCGCGCCCGACCGCGCCTCCGCCTCCGCCCGTGACTCCGGTCGAAGCCGCCGCGCCCCCGCCGGACGACGAGGGGCCGCCCTGGCTGTGGATCACGGTGGGTGCGATCGCAGTGGTCGCGGCGAGCGTCGCGGTGGTCGCGGTGTCGACGTCGGGCGGTGAAGAGCTCCCGCCGTCGCTCGACCGGAGGTTCGAGCGGTGAAGCGCGCGCTCGTGTGGCTGCTCCTCGCGTCGTGCGGTGCGCCGGACGCGATCGTCGTCCGCGTCGACGCCGAGCCCATCGTGTTGGCGCGCCTCGAATCCGTCGACGTCACGATCGGCGGCGGCGATCGCCCGCCCGATCAGTTCTCCCTCACGGTCGGCACCGCGCCGCCCGACTGCCTCCCGCTCGCCTTCGGTGTCACGAAGGACGAAGCCGATCGCCTCGAGCTCGACATCGTCGGTCACCTCACGGACGGCGCGCGCATCGAGAAGCACGTCGAGGCCCCGTTCGCCGAGGGCCTCCGCCTCCTCCCAGTGTTGCTCGACGCGACCTGCACGAGCGAAGCCGGCTGCACGCCCCTCCTCGCCGACGGTCTCGCAGAGACCACGGAGGATCAGATCGACGCGTTGGTCCGCGCGCAGACCTGCCGCGAAGTGCCCGAGGTGCTCGAGTGCATCGAGGGCGGCGGCTGCTTCGACACCGTGGATCCGGACGCCCCCGCGTGCCTCCTCGCCTGCCCCGAGCTCGAACGCCCCGCTCCACCGGATCCGCCCGCGGCGCCGATGCCGCCTGCGCCGATCGTGATCGGGGCGTGTCCCTCCGGCTGGATCGAAGACGCCGGCGCGTGTGTCCCCTGGGCCGCGGACGCCGCCGCGTGCACCGCCGGGAACTTTCGCTTCCCGGGCGACACGAGCTGCGCGCCGCTCGGACCCTGCGACGCCATGTGGCCCGCCGACGCGCCGCAAGGCGCCGTCTACGTCCACCCCGGCGCGACGGGCGACGGCACCGCGGGCGCCCCGTTCGGGACGATCGCGCTCGCGCTCGAACGCGTCGCCGACGGCCAGACGATCGTGCTCTCCGCCGCGGCGCACTCCGCGCCACCCGGCTTCACGATCGATCGCGACGTCACCGTCCTCGGAGCCTGCGCCGCCACCACCACGCTCACGTCAGTGCGGACGAGCGCCGACGTCACGTTCGAGCGCGTCACCGTCGACGGCGTCGACGCGACGGGTGCGCTCACGCTCCGGAACACGATCGTCACCGACACCCTCGCGCTGACCAACGCCGACGCGGTGTTCGATCGCGTCGCGCTCACCTCGGACCTCGCCGCCGTGGACGCCGAACTCGCGATCGCCGGCCTCGTGATCGCGGGCGGCGTGGTCGGCCTGTCTTCGTCCCACGCGACCGGTGCCGACGTCTTCGCTGCGGACGCCCCTCTCTCGATCGACGCCGCGTCCACGTGGATGGTCGACCGCGCGCTGTACGAGGGCCGCGGCGCCGACGTGGACGGAGCGCTGCTCTCGACGCACGCGGTCTGGCGCGGCTGCGAGGGCGCCGCGATCCTCGGCGACGGCGCGCGCATCGAGCTCGACCACGGCGTCCTCCGCGACGTCGCGGGGCGCGGCGTCCTCCAGTCCGGCGGCTCGATCGACCTGACGGATACGGTCGTCGAGGACATCGCGCCCGCCGGGGCCCAGGACGGTGAGGGCCTCGAGCTCACCGACGTCGTGATGACCGCCGAGCGCGTCGTCGTGCAGCGCGTCGGAGCATTCGGCCTGAGCGTCGCAGGCGGCGCGGCCACCCTCACCGACTTCGTCGTGGACCGCACGAACGGGAGCCGCCGGATGTCCCAGGGCCTCGGCATCCGCACCACGTCCTCCACGCTCACCGTCACGCGCGGCGCGATCCGCGATGTCTTCCGCTACGGATCGGTTCGACGGCGAGCGCGGCCGGGGCCTCTACGTCGACGGCGCCCGACTCACCGCCACGCGACTGCACGTCGAGCGCACACGCGAGGTCGGCATCCGCGTCCTCTCCGACCGCGCCCCCGACGCGACCGCCCACCTCACCGACGTCACGGTCCTCGATGTCGGCGCGGACATGGAGCGCGACGTTCGCATCCGAGGCATCGGGCTGCACGTCACCGACGCCGAGACCGAAGTCACCGTCACGCGCGGAGCCTTCTCGCGGAGCCGGTACGCGAACATCCACATCACCGACGCCGAAGTGACGCTCGACCACGTCTTCGTCTCCGAGGGCGTGCCGACGATCGAGGCCCGGGGCAAGCCACCCGAGGACGTCGAGATCGGCGGCTTCGGCTTGCTCGTCGAAGAGGGCGCGACGGTGGTCGCGCGCACCTTCCACGCGGTGAACAACCATGACGTCGGCGTGCTCATCCGCTTCGAGGACAACGACGTCCTCATCGAAGACGCGGTCGTCGAGGGCGGCCTCCCAGCGGGAGACGCGCTCGGCTACAGCCTCTTCGGCGGCGGCGTCGCTGTCGGCCTCGGCGCGCGCGCGCGTATGAAGCGCTTCGTGATCGACGGAAACGTCGGGCCGGGGATCCGCGTCTACGACGGCGGCCTGCTCGAGTACCGCGCGCCGAACGCCGACCTCGAGGACGGCATCGTCTCCAACAATGCGGTCGGCGCGTTGGTCCAGGCGCGCGACTACGAGACGCAGCGCCTCGCGGTGCGCGTCCTCTTCCGCGACAACCCGGCGGCGATCGCGTCGGTCGCGGAGGACTGAACAGCGGCAACCTCTGCCGTTCGTTCGAAGCGAACGACGACGCCGCGAGCCCCCACGGACGGCACACGCCTTGCGAAGGATCGACGGCGATGGACGGCAAGACCTACGCGATCGATCTCGACCGCGCGCGCGGCGCAGACCTCGGGGAGCGCCTGCGGAAGATCTTCGTGGAGCCTCGGGACGTCGTCGCGGGCGACGAGATCCTCCGCTACCTCGCGCGCCTCGACGACCGCGTCCGTCGGGTCGGCGCCCGCGGACTGACGGACGAGTGCCTCGTTGCGGCCGGCGTACTGCGGACCTGCGACCAACCCGAACTCGCGCGCCGCCTGCTCACGCAAGCCGCGCAGGTGCTGATGGTGCGAGGCTTCTTCCGCGACGCCGATCGCCTGCACGAGGCTTTCTACCGCGCGCAGCGCTCGACGTGAGTCAGTCCTTCTTCTTCGACCGACGCGCGCGCGGGATCCCGAGCGCGTCCATCCGGTTCACGAACGTGCGGATCGGGATGTCGAGCGCCTTCGCGGCCTCCTGTTGGTTCGGGAACTTCTCGAGGGCCTGCAGGATGCGCTTCTTCTCCAGCGCGGCGAGCTCGTCGCGCAGCGACCCGAACGGCTCCGTGGAGACGTCCTCGATCGGCGCGCCCTGCAAGGCCGCTTCGGTCGGCGCGTCGTCGCCCGCGCCCAGCATCCGAAACCCCTGCGACGAGAAGCGCGCCGCGAGGAGCTCTTCGATCGGGCGCGCGTCGTCGCCGCGGTGAATGGCGTACTGACCGTCGCCGAGGTCGTACGCCGCGTCGACATCCGACAGCACGGAGAACAGGACCTCGGCCGCTTCGGCCTCCTCGATCGCGCCGTCGATCCGGATCCGAAGCAAGTCCGCGTCGTCGGGGATCAGATCGCCGGCGAGGAGGTGGCGCTCGCCGTCCCCGGACTCGACCGCTTCGACGCGCAGCTCCGTCCCGCCCAGCGCGATCGCCGTCGAGAGCTCGAGGTCGACCGTGGCGGGCCCCTTCACGGTCCGGCGCGCGCCCTCACCGAGGACGGCGAGCGACGCGCCGCCTCCGAGCTCCACCGCGACGCCGAAGTCGAGGTGCAGCGCAGCGTGGCGGGCCAGGACGCCGGGCTCGGTGAGGACGACGTCGTTGCCGGCGTCGCTCCCGATCGACAGCGTACCGAACGGCGGCAACACGAGGCGGCGCGCGGTCCGCTCGCCGCGAATGAGGAGCACCCGCGGATCCGGCACCGCGCCGCTCACGCCGTCACCCACGCCGGGATGGCGCCGAGCCCGAGCCGCCCGCGCGGGCGGCGCGCGGCGATCTCGTGGACGAACCGATCGATGCCGCGGAGGTTCTCGGACCACCGCGACAGCAACAGCGCCTCCGCCGCCTCGAGCTCGAACTCGAGCGCGTCCTCGTCCATCCCGCGCTCGTCGCGCCACGCGGCGTACAGGCGATGGACCCAGGCCAGGACGTCGCGCTTGCGTTCGCGAACCGGGGGCACCTCGATCTGCCAGAGCGCGAGCCGCGCGTAGAGGTCCTGGCGGAACGACTTGTCGTGCGCGCGCTTCACGAGGTCTTGGTGCGTCGCCGCGATGATGCGCACGTCGACGCGCTCGCTCTCGGTCCCGCCCACCGAGCGGATCTCCTTCTCTTGAATGGCGCGAAGCAACTTGGGTTGCAGCGCGAGCGGCATCTCTCCGATTTCGTCGAGGAAGAGCGACCCGCCCTCGGCGGCCCGGAACAGGCCGGGTTGATCCGAAGTCGCGCCGGTGAACGCGCCCTTCTTGTGCCCGAACAGTTGGCTCTCGATGAGCTGCTCCGAGAACGTCGCGCAGTTGATCGCTACGAACGCGCCGCTCCGTCCGCTCCGGTCGTGCAGCTCCCGCGCGATCTTCTCCTTGCCCGTCCCGGTCTCACCGATGATCAACGCCGGTGAGATGTCGGGCGCGGCCACGTCGAGCTTCCCGCGGAGCTCGCGCACCGCCATCGAGCGCCCGGGCACCGCCGTGCGACGGATGCCCGCCGGGTCCGGGTGCTCGAGCGTGTGGCCGACTTCGTAGACGTACAGCGCGCTGCCCGCGCGCAGCACCGAGCCCGGCGCGAGCGGCCGCCACCCCGCGGTCGAAGCCTCGCCGTCGATCCACGAGCCGTTGCGACTCCCGAGGTCCTTCGCGACGTGCGTCCGCAGCACCGGGTCCCACGCGATCGCGAAGTGTTCGCGCGACAGCTGCGGATCGTGGATGGCGGTCGAAGTGCGCCGCCGCGGGTTGCGGCCGACGACGACGGTCTCGGCCGCGACGTCGATCGCGACGTCCAGCTCGACCGGATGCGCCGAAGCGAGCCGCGCGAAGACGAGGCCCCCGGCGGCGCGCTCGCGCCGCTCGCGGTGCCCGCGCGTGGCATCCATCGTCTCGTCGGAGGAGAGCTCCGGGGGCTCGAACGCCATCGAAGCGCCATCTTTGCGAACGAACGGCCGAATCACAACTCGACGCCTCCGGTCCACATCGGTATGACGGGAGGGCCCCATGACTGCCGAAAGCGACCTCCACGAGGAGCCGCTCCTCCTCCTCCTCCTCGACGGCCTCGTCCGCCGCGCGGGCCGCAGCGCCGCACCGCGCCAGGAGATCTGCATCGGCGTCGAGCGCGCCGACGGGTGGCGGTGGTGGCGCGTGCAGGGCGGCGCCCGCTACCGCTGCGGCTTCGTCGACGCCTGCTCCTCGACCGCGCACGCCACGCTGTGCCTCTCGGAGGCGGACGCGGAGCGTCTGGTCCGCACCGGCCACATCGCGGGCGACGCCCACCTCCTCGGAGACGCCGCCATCATGAAACGTTTCGTCGAGCGGTACACGCGGCGCATGAGTCTCTTCGGTGCGCGCGTGCAGTCGGTCGAGGGTCACCGCCGCATCGGTGGCTCGCGCGGGGGGCGCGCGCGATGACCGCCCCGATCGCGAACGATCCGACGCAGCTGCAAGTCATGTTGCAGGTGGCGCGCACGATCGCGCGTCAGGGCGACGCCGCGAACGCGGCCGACGTCCGCCGCAGCACCGAGCAGACCCTCGAGCTCCTCGCGCTCGACCCCGCCGCCGCGCGCGGCGCGCTCGCGCAACTGAAGGCGTGGGAGGACTCGCCGTCGATCGCCGCCGACCGCTTCCTCGGTGAGCTCGCGCTCGCGACCGGCCTGACGAAGGCGGCGATGACCGAGGATGCCGTGCTCGCGAAGCTCGGGCGCCTCGGCGCGGTGGTCGACGCCGCCAAGCCCGGCCTCCCGCCCGGCGTGAAGCTCCCCGCGGGCGAGGCATCGGGGGTCTGGGACGGCCAGCACCCACGCCTCGCGGCCGACTTCCCGAAGATCGGGCTGGAGCCCGGCCCCGCCGGGACGGTGACGCTCGAGCAGCTCGCGCGCGGCGCACCGCTCGAGATCACGCCCGCGCTCGAGGCGTCGATCGCCGGCGGCGTCCACCCCCGAGAACACCTCCACCCAGGCGGCATCGTCGCGACCGAGCTCGTCGCGCAGCTCGCGGGGCTGAAGGCCGGGTCGAAGGTCCTCGATCTCTGTTCCGGCGAGGGCGGCGTCCCGCGCTACTTCGCCCAGACGCACGGCGCCGAGGTCACCTGCTACGAGGTGAGCGACGCGGCCACCGCGGTCGCGCAGCGGAAGGCCTCGGAGGCCGGCCTCGACGGGCGCGTGAAGATCGTCCCGCAGAGCATCTCGCGCATCGACGTCGAGCCCGGCTCGCTCGACGCGGTGACCGGGACGGACGCGGACGGCATCCACTACATCGAGGATCGCCAGACGATGTTCGATCGCGTGTTCGACGGCCTCAAGGACGGCGGCGCGTTCGTGTTCAAGGCGTACGCGCCCGGTACCCGCCCCGATCACATGACGGACGACGCGTGGCGCACCTTCACCGCCGACTTCGACCGCGGGATGGGTTGGGCCGGCGAGGACGCCTCGATGGACGTCTGGCCGAAGGGCATCAACGCCGAGGACTACGTGCGTCAGTTGGAGGCGGCGGGGTTCGACCGCGACAAGATCGAGGTCATCGATCTCAACCCGATGTACGCAGCGTGGCAGAGCGCGGTCGGCGAGAACCAGGCCGCACGC
>JAUHYN010001420.1 GCA_030426505.1 bacterium
CCAGATCTCGGTGCGATCCGGGGCGACGGGTTGCCACGTCCGCACCGAGAGGAAGCCGGGGTAGCTCACGATCGAGAAGTTGGGGAACACGGTGCCGATGTAGAGGCAGCGGAGGAGCTCGGCCTGGTCCGGAGTCAGGCGCGCGCGCGCCGTCTCGATCAGATCGCGTTGGAAGCGCGACATGAGGATGCGGTTGCGCGGGGCCATGTTGAGGAGGCCGTGGCCGTTGTCGAAGCGGGCGACGAAGTCCTGTTGTTTGTCACCGAAGTTCACGTCGAAGCCGAGCTGACCCATGCTCCGGTGGACGCCGTACTGGTGGCTCGGATCGCCGGTGAATTGTTCCGCGGGGAACTTCCAGTTCGCGTCGAAGGTCCAGCGGTGGACGCCCTCGAAGATCGCGCGCTCGGTGCCGGCCTGCGCGAGGATGACTTCGAGGTACCACTTCATGTCGCCGAGGTAGTCCTCGAGCGACTCGATGTTCGGATCGAAGCTCGCGAACACGAGGCCCTCGAACGTCTCCACGCGCGGGACGTCGATCAGCCCGGTGTGCGGGACGTCGAGGTCGGCGAGCTTCGCGCCGGCGATGCCGATGAGTTTGCCGCCCGTATCGAACGTGCGCACGTGGTACGGGCACACGAAGCTCTTGGTGTTCCCGCGATCCTCGCGGCAGTAGCGCGCGCCCTTGTGCGGGCAGGAGTTCAGGAAGACGCGGAGCGCGCCGTCCTTGCCGCGGCACACGACGACCGGGTCGCGCCCCATGTTCGCCGTGACGAAGTCCCCGGGCTCGGCGACCTGGGACGCGTGCGCGACGTACAGCCAGGAGCGGCCGAAGACCCGGGCCTGCTCGAGGTCGAAGATCTCGCGGTCGGTGAAGACGGAGGCGCGGACGCTTCGGTGTTCGTAGTCGACGACGTCTTCGAGCGCGGTCATGGGGCCGGGGGCATCGTGCGTCGAGGCGGCGCACGCGTCCAGGTGGTGGGTGCCCGGACGCGCCGGGGTGTGACCGCTCAGTGATCGCGTTCGAGCTCTTCGAGGCGGCGCGCGAGGGTCTCGGCCCGGTCGCGCTCGGCGTCGGCGCGGCGCACGGCGTCTTCGGCGCGCTGGCGCTCGGCTTCGGCGTCACGACGGGCGGCGTCGGCGACCTCCTGGGCGGCCTCGGCGCGGCGCTCGGCGTCGCGCGCCTCGCGGCGCGTGGCTTCGAGCGCCCGTCGGGCCTCGGAGCCCTCGCGACTGACCTCGCTCGCCGTCGGGAGCGCCCGGCCTTCGCCGTCGATCCACCTCAGCATCGGCTCGAAGCCTCCCGGCACGGCCGTCTCGCGTAGGCCGAGCCGCAGCCCGAGCGGGGCGCAGTCGAGGCTCCCGTCCTCGGCCGGCTCGAGCGGGACGAAATCCCCGTCCTCGAGCGCCCAACCGTCGAAGGTCTTCTCGATGGGATGGAAGACGAAGTAGCGCGCGACCTTGAGCGTGCGCCGATAGATCTCCATCTTGGGGCCTCGGTCGTTCGCCTCTGTGGTGGGCGAGGTCAGCTCGATGACGACGTCGGGCGTGCGCCCATCTTCTTCCCAGACCACCCAGCTCTTGCGGTCGTGCGGGCGAGTGTTCCGGACGACGAAGACGTCGGGGCCAAGGAAGTCGTTCTTCTTAGCCTGCGTCTCGGAGAAGTAGAGGAACATGTTGCCGCCGACGAAGAAGTCGTCGCGCGCCGCCCAGGCGTCCTGCAGCGTCTGGATGAGCAGGGTCATCTGCTTGGCGTGCTGGCCGCTCTCCATCGGGATCCCGTCGCTGTACGGG
>JAUHYN010000297.1 GCA_030426505.1 bacterium
AGCACTAGTGCCAGCGGCGCGCGGGCAGCAGGTGCGAAAGGCGGCCGCGAGATGCGTGAGGAATCACTGACGCAGGTGACTACGCGTCGTCGAGCGCCGCGATGAGCTTCTTCGGCGCGACGCTCCGCCACGCGCCCTCCACCAGCGGCCGCAGCTCGGCGATCGTCACCTTGGACAGGACGACCCGCGTCCACCCCTTGCGCCCCCACGCACCCGGCGCCGGTTCGTAAGCGTCCGGCCGCGCGCGCAGCAGCACCTCTTGCGCCTCGGGCGTGAGCTTCAGCGTGCCGTGCTTCATCTCGCGGTCCATGCCCACGAAGATCTTGTTCCGCACGCGGAAGTCGGGTTGCTCGAAGTGCGCGCGCGCCTCCGCCTCGGGCATCGACAACGCGAGCTTCTCGAACTGGGCCGCCGTCACCATGATCGTTCGGAGCCTCGCACGATCAGATCACCGAAGCACCCCGCTCGCGGAGCAGCGCCTCCAATAACGAGCGGTGACATCGTGACGCGTCCTCGCAGTAGCAGCCCACCGCGAGATCGGTGTGGTGCGACAACGCCGCCAGGAGATCGAGCGCGTGCTTCGCCTCCGGCGCCTTCATCTCGGCCCGGAACCTCCGCGCGAACGAATTCCACCCGCGTTGGTCTTCGATCGGGAACGTCGCCTTCAACAACGCCTCGCTCGGCGCGAGCGTCGGAAACCACACGTCGTAGATGTCGAGCTTCGCGTAGTCCTCCTTCTTCACGCCGCGCGGCGGCCGCCGCACGGTCCCCACGCGCAGCCCCTCGCCCTTGGCCCGTGGCGTCCTCAGACGCACGATCCGAATCGCCATCGCGCGCAGGCTGCCCGACCTCGTCCGACGGGGAAAGATCGGTTGACGCGCAGCGTCAGCCTCCGCGATTGAAATTCGATGGTTCCCTACGAAGCTCCCCTGAAGGACATGCGCTTCGTCCTCGAGGACGTCATCGACCTCGCGGCGATCAACGCCCTGCCCGGCTACGAAGACGCGACGCCGGACATGGTCGTGGCGGTACTCGAGGAGGCGGCGAAGCTCGCCGCGAACGTGCTCGCTCCGCTCAACGACGTCGGCGACGCGCAGCACTCGCGCTGGTCGGAGGACGACCACTCGGTGACGACGCCCGAGGGCTTCAAGGCCGCGTACGCCGAGTACCGCGACAACGGTTGGAACGCCGTGCCGTTCGAGCCCGAGTGGGGCGGCCAGGGTCTCCCGTGGTCCGTCGCATTCGCCGTGCAGGAGATGTGGCAGGCGTCGAACATGAGCTTCGGCCTGTGCCCGCTCCTCAACCAGGGCTGCGTCGAGCTGTTGCAGTCGCACGGCACCGAGGCGCAGCAGTCGATGTACCTCCCGAAGCTCATCTCGGGGGAGTGGACCGGTACGATGAACCTCACCGAGCCGCAGGCCGGCTCGGACCTCGCCGCCGTGCGCTGCCGCGCCGAACGCGACGAAGCGCTCGGCGACCGCGCCTACCGCGTGAGCGGGCAGAAGATCTTCATCACGTACGGCGAGCACGACCTCGCGTCGAACATCGTCCACCTCGTCCTCGCGCGCACGCCGACGGCGCCGGAGGGCGTGAAGGGCATCAGCCTCTTCATCGTCCCGAAGTACCTCCCGACCGCGGACGGCGCGCCCGGCGAAGTGAACGATCTCGAGTGCGTCTCGATCGAACACAAGACCGGCATCAACGCGTCGCCGACCTGCACGATGCAGTTCGGTGAGAACACCGGCGCGATCGGCTGGCTCGTGGGCGAAGAGAACCAGGGCCTGCGCTACATGTTCACGATGATGAACAACGCGCGCCTCTCGGTCGGGCTGCAGGGCGTCGCGATCGGCGATCGCGCGTACCAGCAGGCGCTCGCGTACGCGAAGGATCGCGTGCAGTCGAAGTCGGTGACCAACCCGAAGGGCGGCGCCGCGCGCATCATCGAGCACGGCGACGTGCGTCGGATGCTGCTGACGATGAAGGCCCGCGTCGAAGCCTCGCGCGCGCTCACGTACTACGCGGCGTCGCAGCTCGACATCGCGAAGAAGCACCCCGACGAGGCCACCCGGCTCCGCGCGCAGGCGACGGTCGATCTCCTCACGCCCGTGGTGAAGGCGTGGTCGACGGACGGTGGCGTGGAGGTGGCGTCGCTCGGCATCCAAGTCCACGGCGGCATGGGTTACGTCGAGGAGACGGGCGCGGCGCAGCACTGGCGCGACGCGCGCATCGCGCCGATCTACGAGGGCACCAACGGCATCCAGGCCGCGGACCTCGCATTCCGGAAGACCGTGCGCGACAGCGGCGCCGCGACGGCGGCGTTCGTGGCGTCTTCGCGCGAGCTCGCGTCGTCGCTCGAAGCGACGGGCGACGCGGATCTCCTCGCCCTCCGCGCGCGCCTCGCGGACGGCCTCGATCACCTCGAGACCGCGGCGAAGTGGATCGTCGAGACCGGCGCCAAGGACGCCCCCGCGGTGGCCGCCTCGTCGGCGGTCTACCTCGAGCTGTTCGGCGTCGTCGCCGGCGGCGTGATGATGGCGAAGTCCGCGCTCGCCGCGCACGGCAAGGACAAGAGCGACAAGTTCCTCGCCGCGAAGATCGCAACCGCGCGCTTCTACGCGGACCAGCTCCTGCCCAAGGCGAGCGGCCTCGCCGTCGCGGTGACCGAAGGTCACGCGGTCGTGGTGAGCCTCGACGAAGACCAGTTCTAGGTGAAGCAGCCCTCGCCCTGCGGGCGAGGGTTGTCTGAACCTGTGCCAGGAAGGCGCGCGCAGCGCGGCTGACGTAGGTACGGGGCCTTTGCATCACCGCGAACGTTCGGCAGGTCCGTCCGAGGCTGTGCCAGGAAGGCGCGCGCAGCGCGGCTGACGTAGGTACGGGGCCTTTGCATCACCGCGGACGTCCGGCAGGTCCGTCCGAGGCTGTGCCAGGAAGGCGCGCGCAGCGCGGCTGACGTAGGTACGGGGCCGTTGCATCACCGCGGACGTTCGCCGCTTGACGGCCCGAATCAATTGGTCGGACCATTCAACCAATGAAGTTCGATCCGCTCGAGCCCGCCGAGTCCGCCGTCGATCGCTGCGCGCACGCGCTCCGTCGCGCGATCCTCGACGGCGCGATCGCGCCCGGGGAGCGCCTCCCTCCGGAGCGGCGCCTCGCGGAGGACTTCTGCGTCAACCGCGTGACCGTCCGGAGCGCGCTCGCTCAGCTCGCCGCGAGTCGGCTGGTCTCGGTGCGGCAAGGGAGCGGCTACGTCGTCCGCGACTTCCGGCGCGTGGGCGGCCCCGACCTCATCGCGCAGCTCGCGGAGCTCGCGCGCGAAGACGGTGACCTCGCGTCCGTCGTCCGCGACCTCCTCTCCATCCGCGCGGAAGCGTGATATCGCCGTCGTGCGACGCGCGGTCGAAGCGTTCGCCGAGGCCGTGGAGGGCGGCGCGCCCGTCGAGACGATCGCGGAGCTCGACCTCGCCGTGCTCGCCGCGATCCTCGATGCGACGAAGAGCCCGGTGCTCGGCCTCTTCCTCAACCCCGTGATGCGGATGGTCACCGACCTGCCCGAGCTGAAGGCCGCGATGTACGACGCGCCCGAGACGAACGTCGCCGGGTGGCGCGTGCTCGTCGCGTGGCTCGAAGCCGACGACAAGCCGCCGCTCGACGCCGTCCTCGACGTGCTCGAACAACGCGACGCTCTGACCGTGAAGAAGGTGAAGAAGGCATGACGAACCTGCTGCTCCGCGCCCTCCTCGTCCGGCCGCGGACGATCGAAGCGAACCTCGCGCTCATCCGCGCTCAACACATCGTCGAGCCCGTGCCGAACCTCTGGCAGATCGCGCAAGGTGTGTTGCGGATGTGGCATCGGATCTTGTTCCGGCCCGACACCATCGGCACGAGCGTCGACCTGCCCGTCCGCCGCACGTGGCGCGCGCGCCTCCTCGCGTGGCGTGTCTTCCGCTTCCCGTGCCTGGTCTGGGAGCGCGCGATCGCGCCGCTCGATCTCTCCGGGCTCGCGAGTACCCGCGAGCGCGTCATCCGGCACCTCCTCGGCGCCTTTCACGACGGCAACGGCTTCGCCTACGACTTCGTGCTGCTCTTCGGTCACGACGGCGCGCTCGACGAGCTCGAAGCCCGCGCCCGCGCGATCGTGGACGGCACCGATCCCCGCGCGGCCTGGCTGAGAGATCTCGTCGTCTACGACGGCTACCACGAGCGCCTCCTCGAAGCCGTGGAGCGCGCGCAGCACGGCGACCTCGGACTCACGGAAGCCGAGGCCGAAGATCCCGACGTCTCGTTCTCGGCGTACCTCGCGTGGTGCGCCGCTCGGCCCGCGACGCCGAGCGCGACGCTCGCCGCGTGGAGGGCGTCGTGAACGCCGCCGATCTCCTCGGCCTCCCGTTGCGCGAGCTGAAGGCGCTCATGCGCGACGGCCACCCGATCGATCCGAGCGCGCTCGACGATCGTGAGTACCGCGGCGTGAGCCTCGGCCTCCCCGGGTTCGTCGAGCGGCTCACCTGGAAGACCTTCAAGAAGGTGTTCCACCGCGACCCCGACACCGGCGCCCTGCGCGGCTGGAACGTCCGCATCCGGCAGACCGGCCTCGAGCCCCCGTTCGAACCGAAGACGAAGGGCGGCGCGCCCGTGACGTTCGGGCACTACGGCGTGGTGCCGCTCGAAGGCGCCCGACTCCCGTTCGCGATCGAGCACGGCCTCCTGATCGACTACGGGCTCGGCGGCAACGCGGCGCTCGATCCGATGCGGCGCATCAAGGACCCGATCGTCGCGCTGCGCGCCGGGTCGGCCGAGCTGCTCCTCGGCTTCAGCTACGTCGACCTCGGCGGGCCGGTCCTCTCCACGCCGTCGTTCTTTTCATTGGAACGGGACGTCGCGCTCACGCACACCGTCCCGCCGCCGCGGGTCACATCGCCTCGAAGCGCGCCACCAGCCGATCGATGAAGACACGCCCGCGCGCGGGCTGGAGACGCCGGCTCGGGTAGAGCACGAAGAGCGGCGCCTCGCCTCCGTCGATCTCCGGGAACACACGCACCAGCGCACCGGCGCGCATCACCTCGCGGACGAGGAGCGACGGCAGCAGCGCGACGCCCGCCCCGTTCGCGATGAGCCCCAGCTGCGCCGCGGTACTCGACCCCCGCGCGCGGTGATGCGGCGTGAGCGTCCGCGGCGCGCGCGACCCGCGCTCGAACAACGTCACGGCCTGATCCGCGAACTGATGGTGCCCCACCCACGGGCAGGTCTGGAGCGCCGCGGCGTCTTCCCCGAGCGACGCCGCCAACTCCGGCGACGCGACGAGGATGCGCGGATCCGATCCGATGCGTCGCGCGACGTTGTTCTCGTCCCCCGCGCTCCCGAAGCGCACCGCGACGTCGATGCCGTCGTCGACGAGATCCCGCACGCGGTCGTCGGCGATGAGATCGATCTCCAGGTTCGGGAAGTCGCGTGCCATCTCGGCGAGCACCGGCGCGACCAAGGGCTGCGCGAGCCCGCTCGGACTCGTGACCCGCAGCGGGCCCGACGGCTCGTGCGAGCGCCCCTCGAAGGCCTCCAACACCTCGCGCCACGATCCGAGCGCGGCGCTCATGTGCTCGTAGAGCAGCGTCCCCTCCGGCGTGAGGTGGAGCTTCCGCGTCGTCCGCTCCAGGAGCCGGACGCCGAGCGCGTCCTCGAGCGACTGCACGTGCTGCGTCACGGTACTGCGCGCGAGGTTCAGAGCGTCGGCCGCGCCCGCCATCGAGCCGTGCCGGATCACCGCGACGAAGAGCGCCGCCTTCGCGAGGTGCTCCGTGCCTCCCGGAATTGTTCGGCTCAATCGAACTCAGACTCCATGAACGCATCATAGTCCGCCCATGCCGAGCGAACTACAACGAGACTCATGAAACACGCACTCCTCGCCCTCCCCCTCCTCGTCACGGCCTGCGCCACCAGCGCGCCGAACCTCACGGTCGAAGTGATCACGAGCCCCGAGGCGGCGGGCGCCGTCAACTCGGCCCTGATCCTCGGCGAGACCGAAGTCGTCATCGTCGACGCGCAGTTCACGAAGAGCGGCGCCACCGCCGTCGCCGACGCCGCCGAGCGCACGGGCCTCGCCGTCCGCCGCATCTTCATCACGCACGCGCACCCCGACCACTACCTCGGGACGGCCGTCCTGAAGGCGCGCTTCCCGAACGCGACGTTCCTCGCGTCGCCGGACGTGGTCGCCGAGATGAACGCCTCCGCCGCCGAGACCGCCGAGTCGCGACGCGAGCTCCTCGGGCCGGAGTTTCCGGGCCTCCCGGTCATTCCAACCGCCCACGCGGGCGACGCGCTCGAAATCGACGGCGCCGACGTGAAGCTCCTCACCGGCGTCGCCGGCGACACCGACCCGATCACCTGCCTGTACCTGGCCGAGAGCGGGACGCTGATCGCTTCGGACGTCGGCTACGCGGACGTCCACCTGTGGAGCGCGACCACCGACCACGAGGGGCGCCTCGCCTGGGCCGCCCAGACCGAAGCGCTCGCGGCGCTCGACGGGCTTCAGCGCGTCGTGCCCGGACACCAGATCGAGGGCTCGGCGCAGACGACCGCGCTCCTCGACTACACCCGTCGTTACATCCTCGACTTCGACGCCGAGGCCGCGTCGGCCGCCGATGCGGACGCGCTCATGGCCGCGATGAAGGCCAAGTACCCCGACGCGAAGGCTGAGTTCTTCCTCCAATTCGGCGCGGCCGCGGCCTTCCCGGCGCCCTGACCGCCATCCACCTCGAGCGACGCGCGTCCGCGCTTCGACCGGTGCCACCTCCCCGCATCCCTCATTAGGGTGCGCGGATGCGGCGGCCCCTCTTCTTCGCGCTCCTGCTCGCTCCCGTCACGGCGACCGCCGCCCCCGGTGACAACGACGTCGGGCTCAACGTCCACAACGGCACCCCCGCGTTCATCGCCGCCGCCGCGGACCTCGGCGTGACCTGGGTGCGTATGGACGCGAACTGGTTCCAGCTCGAGCCGTCGGTCGGCGCCTACCAGTGGACCGCACTCGACGCCGCCGTCACCGCCGCGAACAACGCCGGCCTGAACGTGTACATCACGCTCGCGTACACGCCGGCGTGGGTCCCGCGCCACGGCGACACCGACGGCAACTCGGGCAACGACGTCCCGAACACCTCCAACGAGTGGACGGCGTTCGTGACCGCCGCGGTGACCCACTACCGCGCGCTGGGCGTCCGCCACTTCGGGCTGTGGAACGAAGCGAACCTCCAGGGCTTCTGGGAGGGCTCGCTCGAGGAGTACGCGACCGTGATCGTGAATCCCGGCGCGACGGCGTTGCGCGCGGCGTGCGGCGACTGCCTCGTGCTCGGGCCGGACCTCGCGAACGTCGGCGACGCGGACGACGCGCTGGAAGAAGTCCTCACGCGCACGCCCGGCGCGTGGGACGTCATCACGCACCACATCTACCAGGACTTCGCGGAGACCGGCTGGCAGATCTGGCAAGGCGACAGCTACATCAACGTGCTCGACCAACAGCGCTTCCCGTTCACGCGTCGGTCGCTGCGCCAGCTCCTCGACGCCGCGGGGTGGGGCGGCGACGTGTGGATCACCGAGACCGGTTACCGCGCGGCGCCGGCGGGCGATGCAACCGAAGAGCAGCTGCAGGCGACGTACGTGCGGCGCGCGCTCGAAGAGCAGCTGTCGCGCGCGTGGGTCACGAACACGTTCTTCTACGAGGTCCACGACTGCGGCCCGGATCAACCCACGTGTACGATCGACGGGTTCGGGTTGATGCGCGCGACGGCGGGCGTCGCCGGCCAGCGCACGTTCCCGACCGACTTCCGCCTCAAGCCCGCGTTCTCGACGCTGCGTCAGTTCATCGACGACAACCCCGCGATCGTGAGCGGCTCCCCGCCGCCCCAGTGCGGCGACGGGATCGACAACGACGGTGACGGTCGCGTGGACGGCGCCGACCGCGGGTGCTCCGGCCCCGAGGACGACGACGAGTCGGACGACCCGCCGCGCGCGCGCATCGAGGCGCAACCCGCCACGCCGACCATCGACGGCGACGTGTCCGAGTTCACCGGGTGGGTCACGCTCCCGCTCACGCAGTGGCGCGGCACGGAGCCGCTCGGGGCGGACGATCACGCGGTACGCGTCGCGGTCGCGTGGGACGCGGGCAACCTGTACTTCGGCGTCGAGGTCACCGACGACACTCACGACAACGACGCCGCCCTCGACGCGATGTGGACGGGCGACAGCGTACAGCTCGCCTTCGACCTCCTCCAGACCGGAGGCACCGGCTACGACGCCGACGATCACGAGCTGACCTTCGCGCGCGACACCGCTGGCGCCTCCACGCGCGGCTACCGCGAGGCCGGGACCGGGACGGCCGATTGGACCGTCGCGTCGTCGCGGACCAGCGACGTGACCACGTACGAAATCGCGATGCCCGCCGGCGTCCTCGGCGCGACGACGTTCGCCGCCGAGCAGGTCGTCGGCTTCAGCTTCCTCGTGAACGACGCGGACGGCGCCGGGCGCGTGGGCTGGACCGAGTGGACCCCGGGCATCGGCGCCGGCAAAGAACCAGAGGCGTTCGGTGAGCTGTACCTCGTCGCCGCGGGCCCCACGCCCGACGCGGGCCCGCGCGACACCGGCCCCTCGC
>JAUHYN010000298.1 GCA_030426505.1 bacterium
CATCGTCTGGTACGGCTTCGCCGACCGCGACATGACGCGCATCTCGCCGTTCGACGCCCACGCGCTCGTGATGGTGATGGTGGGTTCGCTCGCCGCGGTGCTGACGTCGTCGTCGCGACTGACGACGGTGCGGACCTTCCTCTTCCTCCGCGAGCTCATCCCGGGCCTCGCGCGCTTCTCGCCGGACACGCAGTCGATCGAGGCCGAGCGCAAACAAGTCGGCGCGCTGTGGCGCGAGGGCAACCGCGCGAAGGCGGTGGAGCTCGCCGAGCGCTCCGACTACCCCGCGATCAAGCGAATGCTCGAGCTCCTCCTCGGGCGCGCGCCGCGCGCCGCGACCGAGACCGCATTCATCGAGCTCAAGCACGAAGAGCTCGGCAGCTGGCAGCCCGCGATCTCCAACTGGGAGATGCTGTCGAAGCTCGGGCCGTCGTTCGGCATGGTCGGGACGATCACCGGCATGATCCAACTCTTCCGGAACATGGGCGCCGACAACCTCAACATCGGCGCGGCGATGTCGCTCGCGCTCCTCGCCACGTTGTACGGCGTCGCGTTCGGCGCCGGCATCGCGGGGCCGATCGGCCACTACCTCCGGACGCTCCTCGACGAACGCCTGGGCGCGATCGAGCGGTGCGAGCAAAGCGTGTACGAGCTGGTCGCGCTCTCGGCCGGGGACGCGCGGAGGTAATCGTGCAGAGGAGGGTCTACGGAAGTGAGGAGGGTTGGCTGCTGTCGTACGCCGACCTCATCACGAATCTACTCATCTTCTTCGTGATGCTGCTCGCCGCCGCGCAAATCAGCCGCACGAAGATGCAACAGATCTCACAGAGCCTATCGGGGATTCAGAGCCAGCAGAGCCTGTCCTCGATCAAGGAAGAGATCGACGGACGCATCCGGTCGGAGGGCCTCGAGGGCCTCGTCGAGACGCGACTCACGGACGACGGCCTCGAGCTGTCGCTCAACTCCGGGTTGGTGTTCGACTCGGGCCGCGCGGACATCCGCTCGGAGATGACGACCGCGCTCGGCGGAATGCTCAACACGCTCGTGCCCTACAGCGAAAAATACGCATTCGCGGTCGAAGGCCACACCGATTCCAAACCCATCATCGGCAGCAACAGCTTCAAATCGAACTGGGAGCTGTCGACGGAGCGCGCCAACGCTGTGCGCTCGAAGCTCGAAGACGTGGGCGTCGACCGCGCGCGGATCCGCGTGGAAGGGTACGCGGACACGAAGCCGCTCCCCGAAAAGGCCCTCGAAGGGCTCGACGAAGAGGAACGGCTCGCGCGCCATCGCCGCGTGATCGTGCGGGTGTACTGATGCGTTGGGTCGCGTTCCTCCTCACGACGCTCTTCGCGTCCTCGGCGCTCGCGCAGACGCCGCCCACGATCCCCGATCGTCGGATCCCCCCGAACGTCCTCGCGGAGCTCCGCGCGCTCCAAGATCGCTTCGACGAAGCGCTCGCGCAGGACTGCGCGCCGGAGCGCTGCTTCTCGAAGGGGTGTACCTACGGCGATCACGCGGTCGCGGATCGTCCGCGCGCGACCGCCCTCCCCGGCCTCGCCGAGAAGCAGGGGCCCGGCTCCAGTGACGCGCAGGAGTACCTGACGCTCGCGCGGTGCGCGTTCGCGTACGAGCGCGACATGGAGGCGAAGGACGCCTCGGCGCTCGCGCGCCGCCTCCGCACGAAGCTCTCGAACGGGTGGACGTCGGTCGAGGTCGGCCGACAGCGACTGCAGCCCATCTCACCGGAGCTCCGCGATCCGCCCGCGCCACCGGAGCCGGAGGAGGAGATCGTCGAGGAGCCGCCGGCGCCGATCGTCGAGCCCCCGAAGCAGGAGTCCTGGTCCGGGTCGGTCGCCGTGCGCGAGCTGTGGCTCAACCTCCTGCCGCACTTCGCGTGGATGATCGCCGTCGTGATGGTGACCATCGCGGCGCTGATCCTCATCTGGGGCTGGCGCCGCCTCGGCCGCATCTCGCCGGAGGAGCAAGCGCTCCTCGCGCAGATGAACGGCGACGCCGCCAAGGACGAGGACGCCCTCGTCCCCGAAGAGGTCGGCGACGACAAGTCACCGGAAGACGAAGAGGAGATCTTCGTCGGGCAACAGACCGCGTACTGGAGCGAGCGGCTCTCGCAGAACGGCCAACCGGATCCCGACGTCCAGGCCCTCATCGCCGAGTGGCTGAAGGCGCGCGAGATGGGACTGCTCGCGAAGGCCGTACTCACTTTCCCGGAGGCCTTCCCACGCGCCTTCCCCGACGGCGGTGAGTTTGCCGAGTCGAAGCTGCACTTCTCCGAGTATCTGAGGGAAGTGAAGCCACCCGAGCTGCCGTCCGACGAGGAGTTCTACAAGCAGCTGAAGCAACACGCGCTGTCGGCGTCGCTGTCGCGTCAGGACGACGTGAGTTCGATGGCGACGCTCCGCGACGAGTTCGGCGCGTCCGGCCTCGTGCGCTTCATCGAGAAGCTCCCGGCGCGCTTCGGTGCGCTGCTGTTCGCTCACGCCTCCACCAACGACCAGCTCGAGGCGGCGCGCTTGTTGTCGTCGAAGCAGGTGTCGCGGCTCGCCGAACAGCTCCTGCACTCCAACCGGATGAGTCGCGCGGAGAGTCGGTACGTGATGGAGCTGCTCGCCGCGAGCAAGAGCGACGCGACGCTCCCGCCGCCGCCCGACTTCACGGAGGTCACCGACCTCGGACGCACGTTCGACGCCGCGTCGGCGCTGTCGATCCTGCTCCCGCGGGCGGAGGCCCACGACCGGAACCTCCTCCTCACCAACGCGAAGATCCGCTTCGGCGGCGGCTTCCCGACCTGGTACGAGCAGATCCTGTTCCCGCAGATGGTGCTGGCCCTCGAGCCGGAAGCCCGCCAGAACGTGCTCCTCGCGGTGGACGCGAACGCGCTCGCCGGGTGGGTCTCCGTGCTTTCGGAGCAGGACCGCGGCGCGCTGCTCGACAGCATGTCCCCGACACTCAGGGCCGCGGTGATGTCGGGGGCGCGGTTCGATTCGCGCTCGGAGCAGCTCGAGCAGTTCCGACGCGGTCGCGAAGACACGGCGGCGGCGCTCCAACAGCAGCTCGCGCGCACGGGGACTCCGTTCGAGAGTGTGATGGCCTGAGTATGAGGATCGTCGTCGCGCTGCTGGGTCTGGTCGGGGTGCTGTCATGCACCAAGGTGCCGGTGAGTGACATCGACGCCCGGTTCGATCTGGCGGACGCGGCGTGGTTCGCGGACGAGGAGACTCTGTTCTTCTTCTATGAGTTGTCGGCCGAGCAAGGCCTCTCACGATTCAGCGTCGTCGAGATCACCTACCGCACCGACACCGAGGACGTCCCTGGACGCGCATCGACACGCTGGACTACGTCCACACGCACGTCCCGGTGGACTGTGGGTTCACGCGGCGGTGCGGGAGCGTGAGCCTGCACGTCCCCGAGCGCCCGCGCGACGTCGGCATTCGGCTGCGCTACCACGAGGACGGTGAGCTCTCCCTGAACTCACAGATCGTCTACAACGTCATCGGCACGGGTCCGTCGTTCACGAACCGGAGCTTCCTCGTCTACGGCGTCTTCACCGAGAACAACCGCCGCATCCAGTGGCGCGGGCGGCATCGCTTCCCCACGCTGCGCAACGAGCAAGTCCAGGCGCTCGGGCTGCGCCGACGCTTCGAGGTCACCGAGCACGCGTACGGGACGAGCGCATTCCCGTTCGTGAACAACCCGTACGGGTACGCGCTCGCGTGCCCCGCGTCGTTCGTACCGCTCGGCTTCGCGAGCGTGACCACGGAGGACCGCGCCGTCTTCGACACCGCCGACCTCCCGCTCGAGGCTTCGACGGCGGCGATGGTCTGCGCTCGAGTCACGGTCCACGAGCCGCGCGAGCCCTTCGTCACCACGGCGCTCGCGCGCAAGAACCCCGAGGTGGATCCGGCCTTCCCGGTGCTCCGCACGCCGATCCACGAGGCGACGCCGATCAAGTTCTTCCTCGCGCCGTGCGACAGGACGATCGACGCCGATCACGAGGAGATGCAACGCCAGCGCATCCTGTACGACGGTCCTGCGACCTGCATCGAGGACTGGCGCGCATCGGACTTCGTGGACCGCCTCGTCGGCCGCTTCCGGGAGGCGATCGAACAGACGCGCCCGGCGGGCGAAGACATGGTCCTGGTGATCGCGCTCCACCGCGACGAGGACGGCGTGGACGACCGCCTCGAGGAGGCGCTCTCGGAGATCCTCCCCGACGAGCGCGACCGGCCCACGCCGCGCGTCGTGGGCGGGTTCGTGTTCGACAGCGAGATCCGCGACGTCACCGACCCGGTGCTCAACCGACTGATCCTGTGGTGCCCCGCCCGCCTCGTCGACGACGAGGAGGTCGAGCCCGGACCGTCGAATGCGAACTGCGCGATCACCCCGGACAACCTCAACCTGTCGCTGGGGCCGTTCTCGCTGTCGTTCATCCCGATCCTCCCCTCGCGGAGGCGGTACATCGACTTCATCGAGCGCTACTCGAAGGCGCAGGCCGGCGAGGTCCGCGAACTCACCTTCCTCGTCCCTGAGTTCACGCCGACCACCGACAACACGCAGATCGGCCCCGCGGTCGCGACGTTCTTCAATCAGGAGATCATCTCCGCCGAAGAAGAGGACGCGTTCTCGTTCTGCCCGTCCGAGTTCCCGCAGCCATTCGTGTTCCGTACGGCGATCTCGAAGTCGGGACAGGTCGACTGCCTCCCCGGTCAGGAACCCACCGAAGAGAACTTCTGCCTGCCGCCTCCGCAGGATTTCCTCCCGATCGAGTTCCTCCCGCGGTGGCACGACGTCCTCCGTGAGGACACGTATGAGTTGGGGCTCGTCTGGGACTTCCCGTGGCTCTTGCGCGCGACCTACGAGGTCGTGGCCGCAGCGAGCGCGAGCGCGTTCGGGTTGAGCGTCCCGTTCGGGTTCGGCAGCGAGCAGATGGAAGACTTCGGCGCCCAGCAGTGGCTCCAGGGTGAGTTCCCGCTCCGGGAGCGCCTCGCGCACTGCAAGCGGTTCTGCGATCACCCGACCTTCGACTCGGCCGGCATCTACAACGTGACCCGGACCTTCCGCGACACCTACTCCGAGGCCTGCTACCGCCCCGCGTACCCAGCTCTGGGAGACTCGAGCTTCCCACGTGATCCGTAGTGCCACTCGCCTCGTCGTGGCGCTCGCCCTCCTCGCGCCGGGCGCAGCGAGCGCCGCCACGTCGACTTCGACCACGGCCGAGGCGCCGTCTCTCGGGCGCTTCCGCCTCCCGTGGGAGCTCCTCGTCGACAAGACCGTCGGCACCACGTCGAAGCCGGTGCGCTTCGACTGGCGGCGCACGACGGTCCACGTGGGCGGCTTCGCCGCGCAGCCGGCCGAGTTCAACAACTACAACTCGTTCCGCGCCGGCGTCCTCGCGCGCGTCCCCTCCGACGCGCTGATGTACGAGTTCGGCCTGAGTTACGTGTGGGTCTTCGAGACCGAGAGTAGTCAGCGCCTCGCCCTGACGCCGTACCGTCAGCCCGGGCGACCGGAGCGGTTGGAGATCGACTTCTCGATCGGCGTGCCGCTCGCGGAGGGTGTCATCACTTCGTGGCCCTCGTGGTTCCCGGCGGCCGAGTTGGTCTTCAGCGCGTACTTCAACCTCCGCTACCTCATCTACCCGAGTGGGTTCGAGGGGGTGAAGTTCCGCAACATCCTCGGGTCGTCGCTGTCGCCCCGGCTGAGTGACGACGAGATCGAGAACCTCGACGACAGCCGCCTCCCGGGGATGGAAGTCGATCGCACGCGCTACACGCTCTACGCCGGCCTCGGGACGGACATCTACTTCGACTTCAACATGTTCGTCGCGCCGCGCGTGATGATCTCCGTCCCGCTCCTCGCCGCGATCGCGGAGTCCCAGATGCGCCTCGCGTTGGAGTTCTCGCTCGCGATCGGAGCCGCCTTTTGATCGCGCTCGCGCTGGCGCTCGCGGCGGCGAGCGGCCTCGAGGCGCCGGACCCCGCGACGCTCGTCTACTACAACGCGCGCATGAGCCTGCGGGAGCGCGAGTCCGAGGAGGTGCTCAGGATGTGGCTCCTCCGCAACGCGCTCGAGAGCCAGCAGCGCGTCCTCTCCGCGTACGATGCCGACTTCCGCAGCCTGGTGTGGGTCGCGCTCGGCGACCTCGGGTTCTGTCAGGACGGCGTCGACCTCGACGACGACGGCGCCGGATTGTGGCCGCTCGCGCTCCACAACTGGTTCCTCAAGAACATGCGACGCGGTGAGCCGCCGGATCAGCCCGCGCCGTTCGACGCCTTCGACATCCCGCAGCAGGCGCGCTTCGTGGAGCTCGACGACGTCCTGAGCGTGGACGAGCTGAATCACGTGCGCTTCTACCGGACGGACTGCCACCGGATGAAGACGGTGCTCTCCGCGGGTGGGGTGCCGGGCGAACCGAACGAGCGCAAGGTCCAGGTCGCCGTACTGAAGTTCTTGCTCCGCGCGGCGCGCGTCACGACGGACCGCCCGACCGTCCGCGGGCGGAGCACGATCGAAGCGCGCTTGCTCGATCTGAGGCTCAAGGAGCTGGACCTCGTCGACCGTGAGACGCGACGCGACGAGCGCACGCGGCGCCGCATGATCCGCGAGCTCGGTGGCTCCTTCGTTCCTTCGCCGGACGTCGCGCGCTCCAAAGAAGTCGCCGAGCTGTTGTCGGTCACCGACGACTGGGGCGCCGACGACTGGCTCGCGCTCGAATCCGAGCGGCGCATCTACCTCTACGACTGGATCCGCCGCGCGGGCCGCGCGAACGGCGACGTCACACGCGCGGTCGTCGACCGACTCATGACCCACGAGGACACCTCCGAGGTCGGGGCGTGGATCGCGTTCACCGGGACGACCGCCGCGGCAAAGGAGTCGATCTGGTCGGGCGATCGCGGGCGCCGCCTCCTCGCGATCGACCCCGCGACGGGCTTCAGAGAGCGCGCCGCTCTCGCGTTGCACCGCGGCGTGGAAGCGGTCGGCGCGGGGCGACTCCCGGACGCGCTCCGATCGTTCGCCTACGCGCTGCGCTACGCGGACGAGTCGTCGGACTCGGAGGGCGTGCGACGCCTCGGGCTGCGGTGGATGTCGTTCGTGGCGGGGCGCTTCAAAGTCACGGAGCCACTCATGACGATGCTCGTGGAGCTCGTGCCCCGCGGCGATCTCGCGCGCGTGTTGGAGGGGCTCATCTGGGACGCCGCACTCGCCGCCGACCTCGAGTCCTTCGATCGCACCGTGGCGGCCCACCGCGGCCGCGGCGCGCTGTCGCTGCGCATCGAGCGATTGCGCCCGCTGGCGGGCGGCGACGTCGGCGCGTTCCTCACGCGCATCCGATCGGAGATGGTGGAGTCGCCGCATGCCACCTTGCGCTTCCTGCGGCTGTTCCTCGAGCGCCTCGAGACGCAAGACGGCGACCTCCGCGCGCGCCACCGCCCCACGCTCGACGCGATCAGCCGCGAGCTCGCGAAGGCGACCGAGGTGCTCGACGGCGGCCTCGCGCGGAACGCGCGTGAGTTGGAGGGCGTCGCGGTGGCGATGCTCGAGGGCCTCGACGCCGTGGAGCTCCGGGACACCGAGCGCGACCGCGCGCGCGCGTTGTCGCCTTCGAGTGAAGTGTTCGCGGGGAGCATCCGCCTCGCGCCGACGGATCCGCTGCCGTGGCCGTTCGAGGTGCCGTCGATCCGGCCGCCATCGGTGTTCCGGCCGCTGAAGATCACGCCGGTGGAGTGGGCCGGTGACGAAGGGTTGGTGATGGGGTGGAAGCTCGGTCAGTGACCCGCCGCGAGCTCCGTCGCCGAATGCGCGCGCGTCGCCGCGAGATGAAGGCGGCGCTCACGTCGCGTCGTCGCGAGGTGAGGGCGCGCCTGCGCGCCGCGCGGCGCGCGCGGAAGGGGCCGCCGTCGAAGTGGCGCCGCCGCCTGTTGATGGCCGCGATCATCCTCCTCCTCTTGCTCCTGCACCTCTGCCAGGAGGAGCCGCCTCCGACGGTCGGCCGCCCCGTGACGCCAACGCCACCGCCCCCGGCGAAGATCGAAGAGCCGCCCCCGCCGAAGGCGCCCCCGATCCGTCGCCGCATCGCGAAGCGCGAGCGGCCCGAGTACGAGAGCACCGCGCCCACCAAGAAGCCGTGGCTCGACGCGTTCCGCCTCCAGGTCGCCGGCCGCAGCCTGAAGCTCGCGACCTGCTTCGAGGGCGTGGAGCGCCCGGGCGCGGTGCGCTGGGTGGCGTCGCTCGACGCGAAGAGCGGCGAAGTCGGCGAGCACTCGCTAGAGCCCGTCGCGAACGGCGTGGTGCTCACGCGCGCGCAGAAGAAGTGTTTGATCGCGGCGCTGTCCGAGCCGCCGTACCGGTTGGAGGGGGCGGAGCCGTCACCGACGCCGGAGCGGGTGGCGATGGTGTTGGAGTTCTAGTGCCCTGACGAAGTCAGGCCCCCTGCTTCCGAATCCAGATCGAGCTCCCATCCGCGCTCACCTCCTCCACCGCGTCGATCGCCGCGCGGTGGCACCGGTACAAGTACGACGCCCAGAACTGCAGCGACCACGCCCTGTTGTTCGCGAGGAACGCGCGGAGCACGTAGGCCTCGTTCCACGCGCGGCCCTCCT
>JAUHYN010000299.1 GCA_030426505.1 bacterium
TGAGGAGCTTGAACTCCAGCGCGGTGAGCGTGATCTCCTCCTCCTCGAACCACACGCGGTGCGCGGCGGCGTCGACCCGGAGCGCGCCGAACGTGATGTGGTCTTCCTGTTCGGACGCCGTGACCGGCGCCGAGCGCCTCAGGATCGCGCGGACCCGGAGCATCAGCTCGCGCACCGAGAAGGGCTTGGTCACGTAGTCGTCGGCGCCGACTTCGAAGCCGACGACGCGATCGATCTCCTCGCCCTTCGCGGTGAGCATCAGCACCGGGATGTGCGAGGTCGCCTTGTCGCTCTTGAGCGTCCGACAGATCTCGGTGCCGCTCGCGTCGGGCAACATGAGATCGAGCAGGATGAGCTCCGGCATCGGTGTCGCGCGCGCACCCTCGAGCGCCTCCTTCGCCGTACCCGCGGATCGGGTCTTGAAGCCCTCGCGCTCCAGGTTGTACTCGAGCGTCGTCCGGATGTCCGGCTCGTCGTCCACGATCAGAATCAGACTCGCCATTTGCAGTCCTTCTTTGCGCTCCTGGTGTGACGCCACCGTGACGTCCTGGTAGCGCGTCGAGGGCGTGGATGGGCTACGATCGCCATCACGGTGGCATCTGCCAAGTACCAAGGCACCGCGTGGGCGATCGGCCACGTCACGATCGATCGGATCGTGGCCCCGAATCGACCGATCCGCGAGCAATTCGGTGGGAGTGCCTTTTATGTGGCGCTCGCGTGGGCGTCACTCGGGTGGCGTGCGGGAATCGTCACGCGGATGGCCGCGGTCGACGCGGCGAGGCTCGCCGAGGTCCTCGCGCCGAAGGGCGTCCAGCTCGTGAACCACCCCTCGGGATCCACGACCGCCTTCGAGAACCGGTACGAAGACGAGGCGCTCGCGAAGCGCACCCAGCGCGTCGCCGGGATCGCCGATCCCTTCGAGGTCGCGCACGTCGAGGCGCTCGACGGCGAAGTCTTCCACCTCGGCCCGCTCACCGCCGAAGAGCTCCCGACCGAAGTGCTGCGCGCGGTGATCGCGAAGCCCGCGCGCGTGTCGTTCGACGCGCAGGGGGATCTGCGTCGCGTCGAAGACGAGCGGGTGGTCGCCGCGTCGATGAAGGACGTCGCCGCGCGACTATCCGGCGTCACCGCGTTGAAGGTCGACGACGCCGAGGCGTCGGTGCTCGTGGGGATCGACGATCCGTCCGAAGCCGCGCGCGCGCTCGCGGCGCACGGCGTCGAAGAGGTGCTCGTGACGTTCGCCGACCGCGGCGCGCTCGTGTGCTTCGAGGATCGGATCGCGCCCGTGTCCCCGGTCCCCCCGGCCGAACACGTGGACGCGACCGGGTGCGGGGACACGTTCGTGGCGTCCTACGCCTTCGCGCGCGGGGAGGGCGTACGGGTCCCCGACGCCGCGGCGTTCGCGGCCTCCGCGGCGAGCCTGAAGCTCGAGGGCTACGGTCCGCTCACCGCGGACGCGGACCGGGTCCGCGCGAACCTGGTGCGGGTTCGACCCGGGGTCGGGTCCGCCCCGGCGTGATCGCGATCGGGTGTGCAATGACTCGCTTACGCGCGCGCTTCGCGTAGGATCGAAAGCCGGTTGCGGACGCTCCGTCCCGTTCTCCTCGCCGTGGTGGGCACCGCGTGGGTGGCATCGTCGTCCCACGCCGCGCCGTGCGACGGGCCGTGCCGACTCCTGAAGTCGCTGCCCCGCTGCGAGATCCCCGTCGCGAGCGCGTTCGACAAGAACACCATCTTCCCCCCGCGCGACGACTCGGACCGGTACGCGACCCCGAGCGACGAACAGCTCGAGGCGTTCGTGCGCTCGCTCCGCGCCGCGGTGTCCGGCGACCGCGACGCGTGGGGGCGGGCCTTCGAAGCCGGCTACCTGCTCTGCGCGCGCCCCAACGAGGACACGCTGTTGTGGCGCCCCGCGATCGCGGGGAGTGGTTGGGCGATCGTCGCGCTACGCGCGAAGGGCGCGCGCCCGATGATCTTCGAGGTGCCGCACCCGATCTACGACGCGGGCACGCTGCGCCAGGGCCGCTACGCTTACGGCGCGGTCTCGGCGCGCGCCTTGATCGCGTCCGGCACGCACCGCTGCGCGAACGCCGGCTTCACCACCTGCGAAGGGACGACGCGTGTCTGCAGCGATCGCCTCGAGCCCTACCGCGAGTCGGACGTCGCACACAGCGAGCGCTCGATGTTCCACGCGGCGCACCGCGTGCTCTCGGACGTCTACCCGCGCGACAAGATCATCAGCCTCCACGGGATGGGCGACGACGGCATCAGCCTCTCCGACGGGACGGTGATCCCCACGAGCTCCACCTCGAACGTCGCGCTGTTGTTGTTCTCGCTCGAAGACGCCTTCGAGCTCGAGCTCGTCACCGCCTGCAACGACGCCCCCGGCGCCGCGGTGAGCGCCCACCTCTGCGGCACGACCAATATCCAGGGCCGCTACACGAACGGGTTGAGCGACCACGCCTGCACCGGGACCGCGACCGCCGCCAGCGACCGCTTCTTCCACATCGAGCAGTCGAGCGCGGTGCGGAGGCGGTACCGCCGGGTGATCCGCGCGATCGAGCGGGTGTTCTAGCGCAGGCCGCTGAACGGGCCGGAGGGTCAGACCATCGGCTCGGGGTGGCCGCCGTCGCCGCCCTTCTTCGGGCGCTGCAGCATCCTGAACCCGATGTCCGAGCGGACGAACAGGTAGAGGCTCGCGAGGATCGCGATGAGGAGCACCGCGACGAGCCAGCGGTTGAAGTCTTCGCGGACGAAGATGTTCCCGCGGCCCACGGCCGGCGTGATGAGCGGCTGGAGCTCGAGGCCGTAGCGGTCCGCGAGGTCCGCGATCTTCACGAGGTGGATGACCGGGACGCCGGTGTCGACGAAGCGCGACATCACGGAGTCGATCACCACCGGCCCCGGCGCGCGCCGGTTGAGGCCCGGCTTGAAGAGCCGCTTGCCGACCTTCTTGCCCACGCTGATCGTACCGCCGCCGACGTTGATGTACGCCGTGATCGGCGCGCCGCCCGCCTGCTCGCGGTAGAACGTCATGCGCTGCTCGACGCTGTCTTGGAAGTCCTGCGCGACGATCTGGTACAGCCGCGAGTCGTCGATCGACTTCTGCAGGATCTGACGCCCGCGCTTGTTCATACCGAGCGCCTTGTCCTCGATGCCGCCGATCGACACCGCGAGGCTCCCCTGCGTGATGATCTTCTGCTCGGTGAGCACGCGCTCCATGTCGAGCCAGAGGAACTCCGGCTCGTTGGCGCCCCACTGGGACGCGCCGGCGCTCGCGATGATCACCGGCTTCACGTTCATGACCTCCAGCGCCGCGAGCACGTTCACGTTGACCGCCGGGAACGAGCCCGAGAAGCCGACCGCGACCGCGTCGTCCGGGCGGACGCCGGCCTTCTTGAGGAGGTGGACGACCACCGCCGCGAAGTTCGGGTTCACCGAGGTCTGCTTCGACGACAGGCTGCCCTGGTTCGTCGTGGTCACGGTCATCAGCGCGCCGATCATGCCGGTCTGCGCCGGGTCGCTCTCGACGTCGATCTTGAGGCCGCGCTTGAGGCGCTCCGCGCGGATCGCCTTGAACGCCTTCTCGGCGATGCGCGCGGCCGCGAGCTTCTGCTCGTAGTAGGGCTGACGCACGTTCGTCTTGAGGAGGCCGACCGCGATGTAGCCGACGATCGCCAGGATACTGATCAGGAGGAGGACCGTCCGCGAGACGCGCCGCGGTCGCCAGTACATCTTCTTCATCCGAGCAGCTCCAGTCCGCCGATGAGGATCATGATGAGGCGGACGACGACGGACGCCGTGAGTAGCGTCGACAGCGTTTCGACCAGCCCCTGCCGGTCGATCCAGATCCCGATCAGGCCCGGGATGATGAACCCGATGACCGTGAACTCGTCGGACGTGGGCGACGCGATGTTCATCGACCGCACCACCGAACCGAGGATGTAGCCGACGATGATCATCAACACCGTTCGTCGTCGGCCGTACACGATCGCGACGTTCGCGATCGCGGTGACGATCACGAACGTGAGGAACCCCGTCGCGAGCGTGATGACCACGTCGAACGGGTTGTCGAGCGCGAGGGCGATGTACCCCGGTACCACCATGCCGCCGGCCGCGAGGCCGAACAGCTCCGAGAACATCAGACTCACCGCGAGCCCGATGCCGATCGCCAGTTGGAGATCTTCGATCACGACGCCACCTTCTTCACCCCGTCCAACGTGCTCCGGTTCTTGAAGAACCGGACGATCTCGAGCCCCATCCCACCGATGTTCGCCATGCCGATGATCAAGGACGACCGCCCCGACTGCTCCACCAGCAGCTCGAAGATCTCTTCGACGCGCCGGTCCTCCGCGTACGCGATCTTCCCCGGATCCAACCCGCGCGAGATCGCGGCCCGCGCGAAGATGTACGTGCCGGAGCCGATCAGCACGTAGCTGTCGACGTGCCCCCACGTCACGACCGCTTCACCGAGTTGGCGCGAGCGGTCCGGCCGGTCCGCGCGACAGTTGATCAGCGCGACCTGACGCTTCTGCTCCGGGAACTGCTTCTGCGCCATGTGGAAGATGCGCTCGGTCGACTCCGGGTCGTTCGCCGCGAAGCCGTTCACGAACACGAGGCGCCGACCGAAGAACTCGATCTCGACCGCCGTGAGGCACCCCGGATCCGGGTCCGCCTTCCACATCCCCTCGAGCGCGACCTGCCGCTCGACGCCGAGCGCCGAACACACGCGCAGCGCGAGCGCGACGTTCTCCGCGTGCTCGAGGTACGAGAACGGCTCGAGGTCCTCGGGGGTGACGAGATCGAACTCGTCGCGCGTGACGTGCTCGAGCTTCGCGCCGCGATCCTGGACGGCGTCCTTCACGATGTCGATGTGCCGCTGCTCGGCGGTGAACATCGTCCCGCCGATCGGTGTCGTCGCCACGAGCGCGAGCGCGACGTCGATCTCCGAAGGGCCCATCACGTCGAGGTGATCCGCGCGCGCGTTCGTCAGCACGCCGTGGGTTCCGCGCACGAGTCGCGTCTCACACAGCGCCTGCAGCGGGGGTTGGACCGCCATGCACTCGATGACCAAGACCTCCGCTTTGTACTGTGCGGCGGTGCGCACGATGCGGAGCTGCTCGATCACGTTGGCGCCGGCAGGTCGGAAGATCGGGTACTCCTGTCCATCCGGGAGGATCATGCGGGCGAGGGTGCCGGTCGTCTTCGCGCACGTCCGCACGCCGCCGTTCCGAAGCCCGGCTGCGATCAGACGCGTGACACTCGACTTGCCGCGCGTTCCGTTGACGTGGACCCGGATCGGGATCTGCGCGAGGCGCCGACGGTGATCCATCGACTCGATCACGCCGAGCACGACGAGCACGCCCAGGATGAGGAGCAGTACGAGGGTGCCGCTCACGGTGCCGTCATTCGTAGCGCCGTCGGATGTTCGGCACCAGGTAGTCCGCGAAAGCCCGCTGAAGATCGTACTGCGGCGAAAAGCCCCAGTCCCGCCGCGCGGCGGAGTCGTCGACGTCCGCGGGCCACGAGTCGACGATGCCCTGACGTCGCTCGTCGGGCTCGAACGTGATCTCCGCCTTCTCGAAGTGTTCGCGCACCAGACGCGCGAAATCCTCCGCCGTCGGGGCGAACGCGGTGATGTTGTAGACGTGCCGCGTGAGGTCCTCCGCGGGGGCCTCCATCAGCGCCAGGAGCGCGTCGATCGCGTCGGGCATGGCCATGAACGAGATCTGCGTGTCCGGCCGGACGAAACACGCGTAAGGCTCGCCGCGCGCCGCGGCGTGCAACATCTCCGGCCCGTAGTCACTCGTGCCGCCGTGCGGGACGGTGAACGCGGAGACGAGCCCGGGGAAGCGGATCGATCGGAAGTCCACACCCTGCGGTTTGTCGTCCACCGCGAGCTGCCGGTAGTGGTTCGCGTAGTAGAAGCCGAGGTGCTCGCAGTACAGCTTGTTGCAGCCGTACATCGTGGTCGGGAGGTTGAACTGATCCTCGAGCACGCGGCCCACGCTGCGCTTCGTCTCGAGGTTCGGCATCCCGAACGCGGCGATCGAGCTCGGGAAGAGGAACTTCACGCGGCGCCCGTGCCAGCGCGACTGCTCCACGCCGAGCTTCAACAGGTTCAGCGTGCCGCGCACGTTCACCTCGTGCGCGGTCTCGGGTGTGAACTCGGAGCGGGTGGAGAGGAGGGCGGCGAGGTGGAAGATGGCGTGGATCTCGAACTCGCTGACGAGGCGATCCAGGAGGCGATCGTCGAGGACGTCCCCGACGATCGTCGATGTGCAGCGCTTCTCGACCTCGGGGTTGAGGCGCTTGATATCGAGGCCGAGGACATCGTAGCCCTCCATGTCCGCGAGGCGATCGATGAGGCCGTGGCCCATCTCTCCGCCCGCGCCCGTGACGAGTACGACCTGACGACGTGCCATGACTCAGGCTCCGATCAATCCGAGCGCCGCGGCGAGCGCTACGACGGGGGCGGCCGTGGGTCGCCCGTGTTGCCAGTCTCCGCCCTCGACGCCGCTGCCGCCGATGTCGAGGTGCGCGTAGGGCAGCGGTGGGTGCCCGTCGCGGCCGTGTTTGTCCAGACCCGACGCGATCGCGAGGAACGCCATCGGGAACTGGTGCCCGCGCGCGGTCACGCTCGACGCCGCGTTGTTGCACGACAGCACGTCGTCGGCGCGTGAGCGCGGGCGGATGAACGCGAAGTCCTCGCGGCGCGACCGGGTGATCTCGAACGGGTCCGCCCAGGCGTCGCCCGCGACACTCAACGACTGCGCGACGCCCGCGGCGCGCGCCGGGCCGTTCTCGACCGCGATGCTGTACGGGCCCACCGCACGACCGGCGTGACCGGTGAGCGTGGCGACCGAGAACAGCGTGGGCGCCTTCGCCTTCAGCGCCTCCTCGCGGAGGTGCGAGAGGAGGTCGGCGAGCACGAGGCGCCCCTCGGCGTCCGTGTTGCCGATGCGGACGCGGACGCCCGCGTGGCTCGTGATGATCTCGTCGGAGACGAACGCGTCCGAGCCGACGCTGTTCCGCACGAACCCGATCTCCGCGACGAGCTTCACGCCCTTCGGGAGCAGCTTCGCGGCGGCGACGAACAGGCCGACCACCGCGCCCGCGCCGCCCTTGTCGCGGCTCATGCCGGCCATGTGTCCGCCCGCTTTGATGTCCGCGCCGCCCGTGTCGTAGACGACGCCCTTGCCCGCGAAGAAGTACGAACGCGTGACCTCGCCCTCGCCCGTGTACTCGAGGCGGAGCACGCGCGGGCGGTGGCGTTCGACGCGATACGAGGCGCGCGCGACGGCGTCGAGCAGCGGGTAGTTCGCGCTGAGCTGATCGCGCTCGTCGACGTGCGTGACCTTCACCTTCGTCCCGCGGAACAGATCGGTCGCGTACTCGACGGCGCGCGTGGGCGTCATGCGCTCGGGCTCGGTACCGGTGACGTCGCGCGCCGCGCGGCGGCCTGCCTCCAGCGCGGTCACGAGCGAAGCGACGCGCTCGCCGTCGCTCGCGGCCACGAAGCCGATCGAAGTGACGGGCTCGGCGGTGAGCGAGCCGAGCGCCTCACGCGCCTCGAGCGGCTCCCAGAGCCCGCCGGCCGCGTCGAGGAGCGCGACCGCGTGGGCGTGCTCGAAGCCCGGCGCCTTCGGGACGCCGTGGACGAAGAGGAGCGGGCGCTTGGCGCCGGCGTCGCGCGCGCGCACCAGGCCGGCCTTCGCGGCGTCGCCGAAGCGGCGGACGTCGTCGAAGTCGCGGGTCACCGGGCCGGTGCCGGCGAAGACGAGGCGCTGGCCGGGCATCTTCGCGTCGACGAGGAGCACGACTTGCGCGCCGAGCTGCTGATCCGCGGCGGCCGCCGCCGTCAGGACCCGGTCGATCTCGGATTCCCCGGTCTCGGCCGCGGGCGCGACGACCACGAGGGCGTCGTAGGCGTCGGAGTCGAGGGCGTCGGCCAGGCGAGGGACCGGGATCAGTTTGGGCATCGGCGGTGTGTTCGCCAAAAGGCGGGGGCGGTGTCAAAGCCGATTCTCGAGCGCCGATTTTTTGCGTCGGCGATCCAGGGGTGAGAGCGTGTAGGACATGGTGTTGGTGAATCGCCCCGAGAAGCAGCGTCCGCGGAAGTGGGGCTGGCCGTTCCTGGCCGGCGTCCTCATCGGGACCCTCGTGACGAAGGCGACCGCCGACGACCCGTCCGACCACGTCTGCGGAGCGCCCGCGGCGGACGCGCGCGAGGCGACGACCGCCCCGGCGGCCTCCAACGCCGAGCCGACCCTGGAAGACGCGCGCGCGGCCGTCGCGGCGAAGCGCTCCGCGTCCGCCGAAACGGCCCGCGCGGAGCCGACCCTCGCGGACGCGCGCGCTGCGATCGCCGCTCCGCCCGAACCGACGGACGCCGCGGCCGAGGCGCCCGTCTTCGCGGCGCTGTCCCCGGATACGTTCATCGGCGCTCCGCCGCTGGCCGCGGTGGAGGCGCCCGCGCTCGCCGAGCCGCCGGCGGTCCCGCTCGACGCGTTCGTGGGCGCGCCCGCGCTCGCCTCCGCCGAGGCCCCCGAGCTCGCGACCGCGCCGACCACCGAG
>JAUHYN010000300.1 GCA_030426505.1 bacterium
CCAGATCCCCGGGCGCCCCCTCGTGCGGACCAGCCTCACGCGCAAGGACAAGGGCAACGGCGCGTGCGAGGTGCTGTACGTGGAGCGGGCGGAGCGCTCGCGGCCGTGACGCCCTGGTACAACGGCCCCGAGACCGAGCGCCGCTGACGCTCAGGGCGCGGGCGCTTCGCCCTCGGCGGGCTCACCGTGCGGCCCCGTCGCGGCGTCGAAGCGCTCGAAGTACTCGAGCCCGTCGCGGTAGTGACCGTCGTAGTACGTGATGCGCCCGGCGTAGTAGAGCGCCGACGGGTTGGCGGCCACGAAGGCGTCGTCGGCGACGACCTTCTCGATGAGGTACGAGGCGTCGATGAACCTGTCGCGGCGGTAGCAGAGGAAAGCGTACAGGAAGCGGTGCGCGAGGCTCTTGTCCTCCACGTCCTCGATCGATTCGAGCAACGCGAGCGCGTCGCGGTCGTTGCCCTGCATCATCGTGTACGCGGACATCGCGTAGGTCTCGTCGTCCTTCGTGTCCTTGCTCGCGACGACCACCGGTTGGCTGTCCACCTCGTCGACGTACGCGATCAGCCTCCGCAGGAACGACACGTCCGCGCCTTCGAGGCGCGCCTCCTCGGCGAAGCGCTTCGCGTCCGCCAGGCGACCCTGCGCCAGGAGGCTCCGCGCCGCGGCGCGGTAGTCGTCGGGGCGCGCGCCGAAGCCAACGAAGTAGCGGCCGAGCTGGTCGAGGCGGCGCCCCTCCATCTCTTCGATGAACGGGAGATCCGGATCCGACGCCGCGAACGTGAGTAGGTCCTTCGGCGCCGCGTACTCGATCAGCGAGTTGTCATCGGTGTTGAGCGGCCCGGGCCCGACGAGGCGCGGGATGTCTTCGCCGCCCACGAGGAACAGCCCGATCATGTCTTCGGGGCGCCGCACCTCCGCGCGGTCCAGCTCCTTGCGGAGCGCCGGATCCTCGAGCATCGCCGCGAGGCGTTTGCGGTCGAGCTTCAGCGGGTGGCGCGCGCCCACGAGGAACGTGTCGTTGCTGCGCGGGTCGGGCGTGAACATCACGACGTACTCGAACGACGCGTGGAACGTGCGGATGAGCGCGTGGATGTTGTCGGGGCCGAGCTCGTAGAGCTGGAGCCACTGCAGGAAGACGCCGTCCGGTGCGAGCCGGGACTTGGCGATGGTGAAGAAGTCCTGCGTGAAGAGGCTCGCCGCGCCGGTCATCCACGGGTTCGACGGCTCGCTGATGATCACGTCGAACTCGCGCCCGGCGTTCCTGAGTAGGAAGTTGCGGCCGTCGTCGACCACGAGTGAGGTGCGCGGGTCGTCGGCCGGTCGGTGGTTCACGTGCGCGAAGTGTTGGTTCGATGCCGCGTACACCGCGGACTCGATCTCCGCGACCGTCACCTTCTTCACCGGCGCCTGAAGCACGGCCCCCGGCGTCACGCCCGAGCCATAGCCGATGACCAGGACGTCCTCCGGGTCGGGGTGCAGCATCACGGGGAGGAGCCCGGAGAGGATCTGCGTGGGCATGTCGCCGATGTCGCTCGCGTCGACCTTGCCGTTCACCTTCAGCGAGACGCCGACGCCGTCGGTCTGACGCTCGACGGTCACGGAGGTCGCGACGCCATCCTCGTGGAAGACGACCTCGCCGTGCGGTGACCACCCGTCGCGGTAGACGGTGGTCGCGAGGTACATGCGGAACATCCCGGCGGTCCACGTGCGGACGTCCCAGCGCGGGCCGACCGCGATCAACAGCGCGCCGGCGAGCGCGGCGCCGGCGACCCACTTGAGCGCGCGCGGCCGCTGCATCACGAGCGCGACGCCGAGGAGCATGCTCGTCGCTCCGGCAACGTGGATACCGCGCTCCACGCCGAGGACCGGGAGCATCACGAAGCCCCCGAGGAAGCTCCCCACGATCGAGCCGAGCGTGTTGAGGGCGTACGCGCGGCCGACGATCGGGCCCGCGTGGTCCGCGCCGGCGGGCGCGATGATGCGCACGACCAACGGCATCACGGCGCCGAGCGCGAGCGTGGCCGGGAGCATCACCGCCGCGGCGATCAGGAAGTTCGTGAAGTAGATCTGCGTCATCGTCACGCCGGCCTCGCGCGCGACGGCGTGCAGCCACATCGGGAGGCGATCGGCGAACGTGGTCGTGAGGATCGCGGTGAGGCCCACGACGATCTCCACGCCCGCGAGCCACGTGACGGGATCCGCGATGCGATCGATCCGGCGCGTCATCCACGCGGCGCCGATCGCGAGGCCCACGAGGAACGTGGTGAGGATGAGCGTGAACGAGTACGTGCTCGCGCCGATCACCACGCCGACCAAGCGCGAGCACAGCACCTCGAGCGCCATCGCAGCGGCGCCCGAGACCCCGAACCCGAATAACGCCAGCGTGCGCTCGCGCGCGGACACCGCGACGGGCTCGATCTCGAGGACGCCCCGCAGGATGTCGTCGGCGGTCTTGCGTTGGCGGATGCGGAGGAGGAGCGCCTCGCCGCCGATCGATCCGAGCGCGACCACGGCGACCGCGACGAACAGATCGATCCCCGCCGCGAGGTACACGGTCATGGTGATGCCCAGGCTGGGGATCAGGATGAACCCCGCCGAGAACGCGCCCGCGACGGCGCCGAACGTGTTCGCCGCGTAGAGCCGGCCGACGTCGGAGGCGATCTTGTCGGAGCGCTTCACGACGCCCTCCGCGAGGATCGGGAGCGTGGCGCCCATCGCGGTGGTGGGGACGATCAGGATGAGCGCGACGAAGACGAAGCGGCCGACGGCGTACGACCAGAACCCGTACTCGGCCGACGCGACCGCGTTCAACGCGGCCGGCATGAAGTCGAGCAGCGTGGGGACGAGGAGGCCGTACAGGCCCACGGCGGTCTCGAGGACGGCGAACGCGATCAGCGGTCGTTTCAGGCGGGGCGCGAACCGTCCCCCGAGGTGACTCCCCAACGCGAGCCCGCCCATGAAGACCGTGAGGGTCGTGGAGATCGCGAGCGCGGTGGCGCCGAAGACGTGCCCGAGCATGCGGGTCCAGAGGACCTGAAGGATCAGCGCAGCCGCGCCCGACAGGAAGAAGCAGATCGCGACCGGCACGGCTCGGCGCGGGAGCTTGGCACGAACCGGCCCGCGCGTCTCGTCGCCCGTTGACGCCCGTTCGACGGTTGTGGGCACCTCGGCGCGTGGCGAAGGGGCGCATCGCGTTCGGCCTCGTGGTGGTAGCCGTGCTCGTCTACGCCGTGGGTTCGCAGCTGGTCGGGCCCTCCGCGCCGAGCCGCGGAAAGGGGCGCCCGGCGCCGGTCTCGATCGCGAAGATCGAGACCCGCGCGATCACGCTGTCGCGCACGTACAGTGGGACGCTGGAGGCGCCGGACTCGATCGTCCTCGCGTCGAAGGTCGAGGGCCGCGTCGAAGAGGTCGCGGTCGACCTGGCGGACGTCGTGACGCCGGGCGCCGTGTTGGTGCGCATCGACGACGACGCGCAGCGGCAGCTCCTCTCGCAGGCCACCGCCGAGCTCGCCGTCGCGAAGGCCAACCACGCAGAAGCGAAGCGCGCGGTCACGATCGCGTCGCGCGATCTGGAGCGCGTCGAGAAGCTGCGCGCGCGAGGTGTGAGCTCCGAGTCCCAGCTCGACGCCGTGCGCGCGAACCACATCTCGAAGACCGCGCAGGTGGAGGTGACCGCGGCGCAGATCGAGCGCGCGGCGGCGGCGCTGCAGTCCGCGCGCATCCGGCTGAACGACACGCGCTTGTCCGCGACTTGGGAAGGCGACTCCAAGCGCGTCGTCGCGGAGCGCTTCGTGGACGAAGGCGCGCTAGTCACGCCGAACCAACCGCTCCTCTCGATCGTGCAGCTCGATCCGATCGAGGCCGTGGTGTTCGTGTCCGAGAAGGACTACGGCCGCCTGTCGCCCGACCAGCGCGCGACGCTCACGGCCGACGCCTTCGACGGCGAGCGCTTCGAGGCGCGCGTGGCCCGCATCGCGCCGGTGTTCCGCCCGCAGTCGCGCCAAGCGCGCGTAGAGCTCGTGGTGGACAACGCCGACGGCCGGCTCAAGCCCGGCATGTTCATTCGCGCGACGATCACGCTCGCTCGAGAGGAAGCGACGACGGTCGTCCCGAACGAGGCTCTCACCACGCGCGACGGCGAGGCCGGCGTCTTCCTCGTCAACGACGACGACACCGTGTCGTGGCGCCCGGTGCGGACCGGGATCGCCGACGCCTCGCGCGTGCAGATCCTCGAAGGCCCGACCTCCGGCCGCGTGGTGACGCTCGGTCACCAGCTCCTCGACGACGGCTCCGCGGTCACCATCCCCGACGCCGCACCGTCGGAGTCCAGCGGCGCCGCCGCGGCTCGGTGATCGCCCCGTGAACCTCCCCGGCTTCTCGGTCTCGCGCCCGGTGCTCACGTCGATGGTCACGTCGATCGTGGCGCTGCTCGGGCTGGTCTCGGTGAACCGGATCCAGATCGACCTCCTCCCGAACATCGAGCTCCCCACGGTCACCGTGCAGACGGAGTACGCCGGCGCGAGCCCCGAGGTGATGGAGCGGCTCGTCACGCAGATCATCGAGGAGATCGTCGCGACGGTCCCGGGTGTGGTGGAGCTGCGCTCCCAGTCGGCGCAGGGCAACAGCCAGGTCGAGGTTACGTTCGCGTGGGGCACCGACATCAACGCCGCGGCGCTCGACGTCCAGGGCACGCTCGAAGACGAGATCAACGAGCTCCCCGACGACATCGTGCGGCCGCGCATCCGGAAGTTCGACATCTCGAGCTTCCCGGTCGTGCTCCTCGGCATCAGCAGCAAGCTCGATCCGATCGAGCTCACCGAGCTCGTCGAGAACCAGCTCCGGCACCGCTTCTCGCGCATCCCGGACATCGCGCAGGTCGACCTGTGGGGCGGCTACCCGCGCGAGGTCCGCGTGGAGCTCGATCCGGAGCGCGTCAAAGCGCTGGCGATTCCACTCGATAGAATCCTCCAGGCCATCCGCGACGCGAACCTCGACCTCCCCGCCGGCAAGCTCGAGGCCGGCCGGTTGGAGGTGACGCTCCGCGCCCCGGCGGAGTTCGAGAGCATCGACGAGATCCGCCAGACGGTCGTCGCGACGTCACCGCAGGGCGGCGCGATCACGCTCGGTCAGATCGCGCGCATCACCGACACGTACGAGAAGCTCACGCGCATCGTCCGGGTGAACGGCGACCTCGGCATCCGCCTCGCGATCCGCAAGCAGGCGAACGCGAACACGGTCGAGGTCTCGCGCCGGGTGCTCGAGGTCGTCGAGGAGATCAACGCCGAGTTCCCGCAGGTCCACATCGTCCCGGTCATCAACCAGGGCAACTTCATCGAGCGGTCGATCGACAACGTCGCGAAGTCCGTCCTCTACGGCGGCGCGCTCGCGGTGTTCATCCTGCTGTTCTTCCTCACGAGCCTCCGCAGCACCGGCGTGATCGGCGTGGCGATCCCGATCTCGATCCTCGCGACGCTCGCGATGATCTACTTCGCCGGGCTCACCATCAACCTGACCACGCTCGGCGGCCTCGCGCTCGGCGTGGGCATGATGGTCGACAGCTCGATCGTCGTCCTCGAGAACGTCTTCCGGCGGCGCGACGAGGGCGGCGAAGACCTCATGACCGCGTCCGTGACGGGCGCGCGCGAGGTGGCGTCGGCGATCGTCGCGAGCACCATCACCACGCTCGTCGTGTTCCTCCCGCTCGCGTTCGTGCGCGGCGTGTCGGGCCTCCTCTTCCAGGAGCTCGCGTACGTCGTCGTCTTCTCGCTGCTGTGTTCGCTGGTGGTCTCACTGACGCTGCTCCCGATGCTCACGTCGCGCATCGTAGAGCGCGAGGGCCCGAAAGACGCCGCGTGGGTCACGCGCGCGCGGTCACTGTTGGACCGGCTGAACCGGTGGTACCTCGATCTCCTCGGGCGCGCGCTCGCGTCACCGCGCGCGGTGATCGTCGGGGCGCTCGTCCTGTTCGTCGCGAGCCTCGCGTTGTTCCCGCTGATCGGGACCGAGTTCCTCCCCCCGAGTGACGAAGGCGAAGTGCGCATCGTCGGCGAGATGGAGATCGGCACGCGCCTGTCGTTGGTCGACCGCCAGACCGAGAAGATGGAGCGCATCGTGATGCCGGCCGTGCCGGAGACGGTGGCCTCCGTCGTGAGCGTCGGCGCGTCGGGGCGCCGGCCCGAGCAAGCGTCGAACGGCGAGATCCAGCTGTCGATCGGGGCCGCCGCGGACCGCGACCGGTCCAACTCCGAGATCGCCGCCGACCTCCGCGAGCGCCTCGAGGGCCAGATCCCCGGGATGCGTGTCCGCGTGCGCGCGCCGCAGGGGAGCTTCATCCTCGAGCGGATCCTCGGCGGCGAAGAGGGGCTGTTGATCGAGATCCGAGGCTTCGACCTCGCCCGCCTCGACGCCCTCGGGCAGCTGGTGCAAGGCGCCTTGCGCGACGTCCCCGGCATCACCGACATCGAGGTGAGCCGCGAGGCCGGTATCCCGCAGGAGGAGATCCACATCGACCGCGCGAAGGTCGCGGACCTCGGCCTCAGCGTCCGCGACGTCACGGAGGCGATCCAGACCGCGGTCGCGGGGTCGCTCGCGGGCGAGTACCGAAAGGACGGCAACTCGTACCGGATCCTCGTGCAGCTCGCCGACGTCGAGGAGCTGTCGATCGACGACGTCCTCGGCCTCACGCTCCAGACCGGTACCGGCGAGCCCGTCGCGATTCACAACGTGGTCACCACGCGGTCGTCGCTCGGCCCGCTCGTCATCCACCGCAAGAACCAGATGCGCGTGGTCACCGTATCCGCGAACGTCGCGGGGCGTGACCTCGGCTCCGTCGCCGCGGACGTGCAGGCGCGCCTCACGAACGTCCCGCGGCCAGCGGGCTACGAGATCACGGTGTCCGGCGCGTTCGAGGAGCAGGAGAAGGCGTTCGCGGAGCTGTTGGTATCGCTCGCGCTCGCGCTGCTGCTCGTCTACATGGTCCTCGCGTCGCAGTACGAGTCGCTGCGCGATCCGTTGATCGTGATGTTGTCGGTCCCGCTCGCGGCGATCGGCGTGCTCACCACGCTCCTCCTCACGCAGACCACCCTCAACGTGCAGTCGTACATCGGCTGCATCATGTTGGGCGGCATCGTCGTGAACAACGCGATCCTCCTGGTGGATCAGGCGGGCACGCTCGTGCGCGAGGGGCGCTCCGCCCACGACGCTGCGCTCGAGGCCGGGCGCCGCCGCCTCCGCCCGATCCTCATGACCACGGCGACGACGATCCTCGGCCTCGTCCCGCTCGCGCTCGGCATCGGCGAGGGCGCCGACGCCCAGGCGCCGCTCGCGCGCGCGGTGATCGGCGGGCTACTCGGCTCGACGCCCGTCACGCTGGTGCTCATCCCCGCCGTCTTCATGCTCGTACACCGAAAGGACGACGACGCGACGTGAGGAAGGTGCTGTGCGTGGCGGCCACCCTCACCGCCTGCGCGACGACGGAAGTGGAGCCCTACCCGCTGGCCACCAGCGAGGTCCCGCTGCGTATCGAGGCGCCGCCGCCGCGCGCCGAGACGCGCACCGCGACCATCGCCGGTACGGTGGAGCTGTCGGTCGAAGGCGCGATCTTCGAGGCCCTCACGAACAACCGCGACCTCAGGATCCAGCGCTACCAACCCGTACTCGCGGGGACGTTCGAACAGATCGAACGCGGCGTCTTCGATCCGGAGGTGTTCGCGCGCTTCCAGGTGAGTCGCGAGCGTCAGTTCCAGGTCACGCGCGTGACCGGCGAGCGCTTCGACGTCACCGGCACCAACACCGAGGCCGCGGTGGGCGTCAGACAGCGCCTCCCGACGGGCACCACGGTCGAAGCGTCGGTGAGTCATCAGCTCGAGGAGTCGACCCGGACGCCGCGCCAGCAGGTCGCGCGGGTCGGACTGAGCGTGACGCAGTCGCTCCTCCGGGGCTTCGGGCCCGCCGTGAACCTCGCGAGCCTCGACCGCGCGCGGCTGGAGTTGGACGCGAGCGTCCACGAGCTCGAGGGCTACGCGCAGGCGCTCATCGCGCGCGCCGAGTCGGCCTACTGGACGTTCGCGCTGCGCACCGCGGAGATCGCGATCTTCTCGCGCTCGCTGCAGCTCGCGAAGGAGCAGCAGGTCGAGGTCGAGGAGCGCATCGACGTGGGGCTGCTCCCCGAGCTGGAAGCCGCGGCGGCCCGCGCGGAGGTCGCGCGTCGGGAGCAGGCGCTGATCGACGCGAAGAGTCGGCGGCGCGCGGCGGAGCTCGCGCTCGCTCAGATCGTCCTGCCGGGCGCGCAGGGCGCGGTGACGATCGTCGCGAGCAGCGCGCCCGAGACGCAGACGGTCGCGCTGGCGGACGTCGAGGACCACGTCGCGCTCGCGTTGACGACACGGCCGGAGGTCGAGGAGTCGCTCGCGCGGCTCGAGCAGAACCGGCTCGACACCGTCGTGACGGAGAACGGGATCCTCCCCCGCCTCGACTTCTTCCTCGCGCTCGGGAAGACCGGCTTCGACACGTCGGCGCTCGGCAGCTTCGGCGAGCTCGGGAGCGAGACCTACGACGTCTTCGCG
>JAUHYN010000301.1 GCA_030426505.1 bacterium
CCGAGAGTTCGAGGCGACGCGCGCGATTCACGAACGCGACGGCGCCCTTTCGGTCGGCATCGATGACCTCGCTCTTGCAAAGTTTCACGGTGCGCACGAACCCATGTTGGACCACCGTGCGGCAGAGCGCCTCTATCGTCATCTTCCGCGGCTTCGAGTAGGCGGGACCCGAGCCGACCGCAGCCCACAGCTGCTGCCACCGCGTGTCCGCGAAGGGGAATGGGTGCACGCGTACGAAGAACACGCCCTCCGAGAGAACGTCCGCTCGAGGCACGAGCGCCCCGAGGATCGCGCCATACGGGCTCCACGCCTCGGGCGTGGCGTACACCGTTCGCCCCTTGTCGTCCTTCACCTCCTTCGCGCGGCGCAGCGTGTCGAAGAGCACCGGGGCGTCATCTGTGGGCGGAGCGGCCGCGCCCGAGCCCGCCGCAATCGCCAGGACGACGAGCCGGGTCGTGAAGGTCGGTGCGACGCCACGCATTCGACGGCAAGTCTCGACGCCGGTGTCGCCGAGGGGCAATCCGCGGATCACCCCCAACGCCGACCTGGCCCGGATGCGGTCACTCATGGATCGCATCGGAGCAAGGAGAGGTAGCGCCCCTCCTCGGCGAACTCGGTCCGCACCCACGCCACGGCGACGCGATCGCGGGCGTAGGCGATGTCGGGGTGCATGCCGGGGTCGTCGATCGGGAATAGGTCGTAGGCGCTCCCGTCGGCGGCGATTCGGTAGACGACCACCGAGGAGTCCTGGCGCGGATAACTCCGGGGCCCGTATTGTCCGTGGGGAGGTACGTCGTGATGACGAGGAAGGATGCGTTCCCGGTCTATACCAACCGCGGCTGTAGCGCTCGGCCGCGCGTGGGCAGCGTGAGCGACGGGGACTCGAATCCTGTCTCGGACCACAACCGAAAGCGAAGCGCGTACGTGGTGAAGCCACGACGTGCCCCGCACCTCGCCGCGACTCCAGGAAGTCCGACTCGACGGGCCCCATCGTGACGGTGCCCGTGCGCGTTCGGCGCTCGAACCACACCGTGTGATCCGTACCGTCGAGATAGGCCGGGTAGGGCGTTCGAACGCAGATCCGCGGCTGCCTCTGGGGCGCGGGCGGCCCGGGACGGTGGGTCGGCATGGATCCCGCGACCAAGGACGTGGCGCGTCTGCTGGGTTGGAGGCTGTTTTGAGTCGGTGGGGCGGCGATCGAGAGGATCTGAACGCACGTATCCATGAACGCGACGAAACGTTCAGGGATGGTGCGGGGCCGTTTCTGGGGGTCACCCGGCGTAGCGGTTGAGTACGGTCGCCGCGTCGCCCGTGAGGTTCACGGTGCCGCGCTCGATTCGGACCGTACAGATCCTCCATCGTGTCCGGTCGCCGGTCGCCCATCCGCGCGGCGACCTGCGAGGGCGCGCCGTAGGGCCGCAGCTTCTCGACGAGGCCGCGGGCCTCCGCGCCGTCGAGGACGACGACGCCGGGTCGGTCGTTGTCGGTCCGGTTGACCGCACCCAGCCCGCGCGTCGGTCCGTGCAGGAGCGGATCGAGGATGGTGTCGAGGGGCTTGGGGGGCATCGAAGAGACCACGAGCCGGTTAACGGCCCGTGGTGGGATAGGTTGCGATGCGACGAACACACCCCCAATCGCCCGCCGAAGCGCCGCACACGGTCGCCGCGCGCGCCTCGCGATTCGTCCGGCGCGACAGGTGCATGCTCGGTCACCCGTGGCCGAAATGGGTGCTCGAACGTTCGCTCGGCGGCTCGCCATCGTCTTCGTCGCGGCGCTCGCGTTTGCGATCGTGGTGGCCTTCAGCACCGAGATCGGGAGTCTCGTGCTCCTCACGTTCGGCGCGGCGCTGTTCGCTTTGGCGCTCGACGGCGCCGCGCGGCAAGTGTCGCGAATCGCCCCGCTGCCGCGGGTTGCCTCGGTCGCGATCGTGATCGTGTTGCTCCTCGGCGCCGTGGCGGCGTTCGGCACGTTCTTCGGAGCACGCGCCGCGCGTGAACTCTCCCAGGTGGCCGAGCGGCTCCCCGAAGCCCGGGAGAAGCTCAACGAGCTCGTCGGGGAGTACGCCCCGAGCGTTAACATCGAGTCCTGGCTGCCCGACGGCCAGACCGCGGTGAAGCACGCCAGTCGCTGGGCTCGCGCGTCGATGAATGCCGTCTCCACGGGTCTCATCTTGCTGGTCGCCGGCGTCTACTTGGCGTTTCAACCCGAGGCCTACAGGAAGCCGGCGCTTCACCTGGTGCATCCGGAGCGCCGCGACGAGGCGGAGGAGATCATGCGGCGGCTGGTGTCGGTATTGCGCTCGTGGCTACTCGCGCGGCTGGCGTCGATGACCGTGGTCGGCGTGTTCGGGCTGGGGGTCCTCGCGGGGGTGCTGGCCTTCGTGCCTTTCCTCGGTCCGCTCCTCTCCTTCTTGCCGGCGGCGGCCATTGGCCTCGTCGAGGGCGGCGTCACCTCGCTGATCGGCGTCGCGGTCGTCTTCGGCATCGCGCAGCTCCTCGAGGGCACGGTCATCACGCCGCTGATCGAGCGGTGGGCGATCTCGTTGCCGCCGGCGTTTCTCGTGTTGGTGCAGGTGTTCGCGGGCCTCGTCGCCGGTCTCCCGGGGGTTCTCTTCGCGACGCCGCTCGCGGTGGTCGCGGTGTTCGCCGTTCAGGTGTTCTACGTCGAGAACACCCTCGGCGACGACGTGGAGGGGCTCGACGCGTGAACCGCGGTCGCGGGACGGTCGGTGAGGCGAAACGTCACGGTCGTACCGGCCTGACCCGCTCCGAGCGCACTTCGCACCGGGCGTCCGTCTGCCGCGCGTCTTGCATCGACGGCCGGTGACGTGGCGGGGGTCGAACGCGCGAACTGGGTCTACGGGGCCGCCGCCCTCTGCGGCCTCGCCCTCGCGGGCGCGCTGGCCTCAGGGCTCGCGCTCGCGCCCGGGGCCGCCGTCGAGGTGCCTTGGATCGAAGCCACCGGTTCGGCGTGGCGCTTTCGGATCGACGCCGCCGCGGCACTGCTGGGGATGACGGCGACCGTGTTGTTCGCCCTCGTCATTGCGTTTGCCGCGGCGTACCTGCCGAGCCACCTACGACACGCAGAAGGACACGCGCACGTCGCGCGGCAGGTGGCGTTCGTCGGACTGATGTCCGCGTTCATGGTGAGCATGGTGATGCTCGCCGTCGCGGCGGACCTGCTCGTGGTGTTCGTCGCGCTCGAGCTGACGGCCATCCTCTCCTTCCTCCTCATCGCCTACGACGACACCGAGATCGCACGCCGCCACGCACTCGTAGCGCTCGCCGTCACCGGAGGCACTTCGCTCCTCCTCCTCGCCGGGACACTCCTGCTCGCGAAGAGCGCCGGCACGACCCGCCTCGAGGGGCTCGAAGCGTGGAGCGCCGCCGGAAACACCCACGAACCCGCCGCGCTCCTCATCGCGGTCGGCGTCCTCGCAAAGAGCGCGCAGGTGCCTCTCCACTTCTGGCTCCCGCGCGCGATGGTCGCCCCGACACCGGTGTCGGCGTACCTGCACTCCGCCGCTTTGGTCGCCGCGGGTGTGTTCGTCATGATGCGGCTGGACGCGGTCCTTTCCACGCCGGCCACGTCGACGCTGTTGCTGATCGTGGGGTGGAGCTCGATCGCATTCGGGAGCGCGCGCGCGCTCGTCGAGACGAAGCTCAAGCGCATCCTCGCCTACTCCACGGTCGCGCAGTACGGCTACATCACGGTGCTCGTCGGGCTGCTCGGGCCCAAGTCCCTCCCCGCCGCGGCGCTCTACCTCTTCGTCCACGCGATCGCGAAGTGTGCGCTGTTCATGACTGCGGGCGCCGTGAGCGTCGCCACCGGCGCCAGCGCCCTCGACGGGGTCCCGTCGGCCTTGTACCGACGCGCACCCGTCTTCACCGTCGCCGCCGGCGTCGCCGCCGCGACCCTCGCGGGCCTCCCGCTCACCCTCGGCTACGCCAAGGACGAGGTCTTCTTCGCCGCGCTCGCCGAGCTCGGCACCCTCGGTACGGTCGGCGGCGTGCTCGCGGCGTCGGCGACGTTCGCTTACTCACTTCGTTTCTTCCTCGGTGTGTTCTTCAGGCGCGGCGAGCCCGTCGAGACGGAGCGTGTCGCGCGCGGGCTCTACGCGCCGATCGGCGCGCTCGCCGTCGTCGCGCTCGTCGGGGGCGTGTACCTCGCGCCCGCCGAAGCGCTCGCGCGCGCCGCCGGCGAGGCCTTCGCGAACGGCCCCGTCGAGGTCGACGTCGCCTATCACCTGGAGGCCTCGCGCACTGTGCTCATGGCGCTCACGGCGTGGGCCCTCGGCACTGGGGGTGCACCTCCTCCGGGGGATCTGGATGGGCCCCGCCTCTTGGGTGCGACGCCTCTCGATCGGCGCGATCGCGATCCGAGTGGCGCTCATCGCCGGACGGCTCGCCGACGCCATCCACCGCGCGGAGACCCGCGACCTCCGCGGACGCCTGAGCGGCGTGCTCGTGCCGACCGGACTCCTCGTGGTGGTGGCCGTATGGATCGCGCCGCCGAAGCCGCCCGGAGTGCCCATCCTCGAGGCCGACCTCGTGCTCCTCGCGGGCTGCCTGATCGTCGCCGTGTTGGCCGCCATCGCCGCAGCGAGGAGCCGGGACCACTTCGGACTCGTCATGCTGATCTCCTTCGCCGGCTACGCCATCGCCCTCGCGATGGCGCTCCTCGGAGCACCCGACGTCGCGATGATCACCGCGGTCGTCGAGACCGTCATGACGTTGCTCCTGCTCGGCGCGCTGGGGCCGTTCCTCCGCCTCACCGGGACTCCTCCCACCTCGGAGCGACGGCGCGCGCCCTACATCGCCGCGTTCGGCGGCGCGATCATCGCGGGCGCGGTGTACACCGTGCTCGCGACGCCCGCGGCGTCCTCGCTGGCCGGCCCGTACTTCGAGCTCGCCGCATCCGCACACGGCAAGGACGTCGTGACGGTGATCCTCTCCGACTTCCGTGGGCTCGACACGGCCGTCGAGGTGACCGTGTTGATCGTCGCGGTCGCCGGGGCCGTGGCCTCGCGACGAGGGGCCCGCACATGATCAGCTCACTGGCCCGCCTCGTGTTCTACGCGACCGTCCCCTGTGGCGCGGCGCTCCTCGTCCGAGGCTACGTCGACACCGGGGATGGGTTCACGGCGGGCATCGTCGTCGGGGTCGGCGCCGTTGCCGCGTCGGTCTCCGCCCGCGACGACCGGGGCCGACGGACCTGGGGACGCCTCGCCGGCGCCAGCCTCGCGCGCAGCGCGATGATCATCGGGCTCGCGATCGTCGTGATCACTGCGCTCGCACCGAGTCTGTTCGGGCTGCCTCCCGTCAGCCACTTCCCGGCGCCCGACGCGCACGTCACGAAGCTCGGCTCGCTCGAGCTGCACACCGCGGTGCTCTTCGACTTCGGCATCGCCGTGCTCGTGTTCGGAGCCGTCGTGGAGGCCTTCGAACACCTGAGGCTCGCCGGCCACGAACACGACCCGGAAGATGAAGAGAGGGGCGCGTGAGCCTGCTCGTCGCCCTCGCCGTCGGCGCGCTCTTCGCCGCCGGCCTGAACACGATGTTGCGCCGTGATCTGTTCCGCGTGGTCTGCGGCACGGTGCTCATCACGAACGCGGCCATCTTCGCGATCGTCGCGTTGGATCCCGTCCGCCGTCAGGTACCGCGCCTCCCGGTGGCGGATCCGGCCTTGGTCGCCGATCCGCTCGCGCAGGCCGTCGCGCTGACGGCGCTCGTCATCGGCTTCGGCACCTCCGTGTTCCTCCTCTTCGTCGTGCTCGCCGTCGTGAGGACCCACACCACGCTCGACGTCGCCGATCTCGCCACCGCAGAGCGCGAGGAGAGGGAAGAGTCGTGACGTTCCTGCTGCCGCTCGCGATCTCCTGGGTGAGCGGGATCGTCCTCCTCGGGCTGGACGGCAACCGGCGCTCCGCGCGCGCGCTGGGCCTCCTCGCGCTCGTCGCCGTACTCGCCATCGACTTCGCGCTCTGCGTGACCTTCACGGCTCCGCAGCGCGTGACGACCGGCGGGTGGCCGGCGGAGGTCGGCATCACGCTCGTCGCGGATCGACTGTCCCTCTTCTTCGCCACAACGAGCGCCGCCGTCGGCCTCGTGGTGTTCGCGCACGGCCTCCCCCGCGGTGAACGCGACCGCGGCTTCCCCGGCTGGATGCTCCTTCTGCAAGCGGCCTTGCACGGGATGTTCTTCACGAACGACCTCTTCAACTTCTACGTGTTCTTCGAGCTCGGCGTGTTGACCTCCTTCGTCCTCGCTCTGCACGGCTACGGTCGCCGGGAGATCCGCGGGGGCGTGGTGTACGTCGTCGTCAACCTCCTCGGTTCGGTGCTCTTCCTCCTCGGCATCGCGCTCACCTACCGCTCGCTCGGCACACTCGACTTCGACGCCCTCGCGACGCGCGGCCAGGACGCCCCGTTCGGCGGACTGCTCCTCGTGGGCACACTCCTCTTCGTCGCGCTCGGCCTCAAACTCGGCGTGTTCCCGTTTCACGGGTGGGTGCCGGCGCTGTACGCCCAGGCACGACCCGCCGTCGCAGCCGTGTTGGCCGGAGCGCTCTCGAACGTCGGCGCCTACGGGCTGCTGCGCTTCGGCTCCACCTTCCTCGACGCCCCTCGCCTCGAGGCCGCGCCGTTCCTCGTCGCGCTCGGTGTTGCGGGCGCGCTCTACGGCAGCTTCCTCGCCGCCCGGCGGCGCACCATCGCGGAGGCCGCCGCGTACGCGGCGGTCGCGCACGTCGGGTACATCCTGATCGCCATCGGCCTGGGCGCCACGACGGCCACGCTCCTCCTCGTCCTGTCCGGCGCCCTCGACAAGACGCTGATCTTCGCGAGCCTCGAGCTCACACGCTCCGGGCGACGAGGGCTCGGCCTCGTCGCCGCGTGTAGCATCGCCGGGCTGCCCGTCACGATCGGCTTCGTCGCGAAGATGCTGCTCGTTCGCGCCGCGCTCGACACACCGATCGTCGTCGCCGCGATCCTCACCTCCGCCGCCTTCGGGCTCTTCTTCGTCGCGCGGTTCTCTTTCGCCGCGCGGTCCGAGCGGACACGACACCTGGTGCCCCCGTGGGCGCCTACGCTCCTGCTGATCGCCGTGGTCGGCCTCGGCGCGTGGCCCGCGGGCGTGGTGCGGTGGGCCGAGGCGACGACCGTCGAGCTCGCGGAGCGTGGGCCATGATCTGGATCGTCCTCTGCGCGCTGATCTACGCTGCGCTACTCGGGAGCTTCCTGCCGTGGGACCTGGGCGTGGGGCTCGCGATCGGCGCCGCGATCGTCTTCGGCGTGCGCGACCGCGCCCGGGTGCGTATCCGTCTGATCGCCCTGCCCCGGCTCGTCGGCTTCACCGCGCTCTCGGTGGCGAGAGGCACGCTGCAGATGCTACGTCTGGTCTTCGGGAGCGGCGAAGCGGAACACGCGGGCTTCGTCCGAGTACCCCGGTGGACCCGGACCGAGGCGGCCGTCGCGCTCTCCGGACTCCTCGCGACCCTCGCGCCGGGGACGGTGTTCGTGGAGGAGGACGGGAGCGATCTCATCTTCCACGTCGTCGACGCCGAGGATCCCGACGCCGTGTGCGCGGCCCTTCAGCGCGCGTACGAAGACTACGAGCGTCCGGCGCTCGCGGCGAAGGAGGAGCGCTGAGATGCACGAACCCGTCGCCGTCGTCGCGCTCCTGTGGCACCTCGTCCTCCTCGGCGCCTTGGTCGTACGCACCGTACGCCGACGGAGCGAGGTCGAGCGCACGCTGTGCCTGGACACGGCCACGCTCGTGGCGGTCGGCTTCCTCGCGATCCTCGCGGTGCATCGACACGAAGCCGCCTACTTCGACGTCGCGCTGATGCTGGCGCTCCTCGCTTTCGCGGCCACCGTGGGGATCGGACGGTTCCTCGACCGGGCCCAGGACAAGAACCAGGACCAGTGATGGACGCGCTGCTCTTGTATCTCGGCGACGCGGTCGTGATCGTCGGCACCGTCGTCACCACCGCCGCGGTGATCGGGCTGTTCCGCTTCGACGACGTGATCGTCCAGATGCACGCGGCCGCGAAGGGCGTCGGCTTCGGCGCCGGCGTCACGACGCTCGTCGGCGTCACGAGCGCAGACGCACAGCTCGCGACCAAGGCGCTCCTCACGCTGATCGCTCTGTTCGTGACGGCGCCGCTCGGATCGCATGTCATCGCGCGCCTGGAGTACCGGCGCCGCCGACGTCGACCGTCCGAAGCGCCCGAGCACTGACCCGTTGATCGCAGATATGTGGCGGACGCGAATGCGCGCCATCGTCGTTCGCGACGCATGTTCCTCCCGAGCGTCGTCCCCACGGGCCGCAGCGTGGTCCCCGAGGCGCACCAGGTGGCGCTGGCCGCCGCTGATGCAGGGAAGGGCGGTTCGCCGCTACAACTCGGCGCCCTCTACGTGCGCGACGTGCGCTCGGCCGAGGTCGCGGACGAGCCCGCCCCCGCCTGATCGCGGGGCTTGCGGCGCGTGGCGGCGATCAAGCCGGGACGACCTCGTTGCGCTGGACGCCGAGGTCGATCGTCCCGTCGTCGG
>JAUHYN010000302.1 GCA_030426505.1 bacterium
CGGCCACCCCCGCGCCCAGCGCGGCGATCGCGCGCCAGACGATCCCGCCGCCGAGCGCCTCGATGCACGAGCCGCCGACCCCGGCGCCGGGCAACGGTCACGTCCCCGAGGCGATGCTCCCGCCGCCCCCGATGCCGCGCGCCGAGCCGCTCACGCCGACGCCCGCCCGCGAGTGGAGCCCCGAGCCGAGCCGTGACCTCGCACCGACCGCGCCGACCTCGGCCGCGATCGACCGCACCGCGCCCCTCCCCTCCACGGGGCTCGCGGGGCCCGGCGCGCTCGACCGCGGTGGGCCCGCGCCGGCGACGTTCGGGAGCACCGCGCTCGACATCTCGATCGACGATCACGACGACGAGCGTGACCCGGTCGTCGAGAAGGGGCGCCGCCGGAAGAAGGCGTTCTGGGTGTTGCTGATCGTCCTGTTCGCTGGGACCGGCGCGAGCGTCGCGTACGCGCTGTACGGGCCCCCGAACAATCCGGTGCGTCGGCTCGCAGAGCAGTACGGCGTCCTCGAGCTGATCGGCGGCGACGACGGCGCGACCAAGCTCATCGCCGAGGCCGAGACGGAAGCCGACAAGGACACGCTCGCCGCCCAACGGAAGCGCATCGCGCTGCTCGAGGAGGCGCAGCAGATCCGCCCGCAGGACGCCGCGCTCGTCGCGAACCGCGCCCTCGCGCTCGCGACCCTCGCCCGCGCTCACGCGATGCGCGCGTTCGATCTCGAGCGCAGCGCGACGCGCGCCCGCGAGGCGCTCGAGACCCACGCGCGCGAGGTCGAGGCGATCAAGGAGAAGTCGCGGCGCGGCGAGCCGAAGCTCCCCCCCGCGCCGGCGGTGCCGGATCCGGAGGCGTTGATCCAGGACGCGAAGAACGAGCGCGCGCAGGTCGACCGCATGCTCGCGGACGTCGAGAGGCTCACGCAGACCGCGGTCGAGGCGGACCCGGAGGGCTTCGAGGTCACGCGCGCGCTCGCGGCGCGACACCTCGTGAAGAGCGCGTCGGGCCTCGCGCAGGCGCCGCTCGATCGCGCGAAGCAGCTCGCCGACACCGACGGTCGCACGGACGCGCAGACGCTCTACCTCGAGTCGGTCCTCACCGCGCAGGACCTCGCGTCGCCGGACGTCGCGAAGGTGGACCGCGCCATCACGCTCGCGGAGCAGGCGCTCACGAGTCGGCCGACGATGAACCGCGCCCGCGTCTGGGCCGCGCGGCTGCACCTCGTCGCGAATCGCCCGGCCGAGGCGCGCAAGCAGATCGACAAGGTCCTCGCGGCCACGCCGGACCACGAAGAGGCGAAGCGGCTCCGCGCGCAGCTCCCGGCGCCCGCGAAGAAGCCGGTTCCGCCGCCGGCCGCGGCGATCGAGCCGCCCAAGGAGGCGGCGCCGCCTCCCCCGCCGCCGCCGGTCGCGAAGAAGCCCGAGCCCGAGCCCGAGCCCGAGAAGGACTTCGACTACTGGATGGCGCGCGCGGATCGCATGCGCGAACGTGACCGCACGAAGGCCGCGCTGAATGCGTACGGCCGCGCCGCGGAGCTGCGCCCCAACTCGGCCGAGACCCACGCCGGCAAGGGGTGGTGCTTCTTGGACCTGGAGCGTCCGCGGATCGCGCTGACGTCGTTCGAGCGCGCGGTGCTCGTGAACGATCGCTATGCGGAGGCGTACTACGGGCTCGCCGAATCCCACCGCGCGCTGGGCAATACGGCGGAGGCGATCAAGGCCTACAAGACGTACCTCGACCGCGCGCCGAACGGCGCGGAGCGACGCGCCGCGAAGCTGACTTTGGAGCGACTCCAGAAGTCCGCGCAGTAGCGCTACTTCAGGCCTTCTTCCACTTCAGGCGGAGCTCGGCGCCCTTCGGCTGCACCGGGCCGAGTTCGAGCGCGCCGCCGTTCGCTTCCGCGTGCGCGGCGGCGATCGAGAAGCCCCCGCCGACGTGTTCGGCGTCGGACGCGCCGAACCGACTGTAGAAGAGTCGCAGCGCGTTCTCGCGGACGTAGTCCGACATGCCGGGGCCGTCGTCGAGGAAGCGGATCCACACGCCTTCGTCGGTGGACTCGAACGTGACGGTGACCTTCACGCGCTCCGACTCCGCGTGAAGGACGGCGTTGTCGAGGAGCTCGCGCGCGGCGGCTTCGAAGGCGTGGCGGTCGCCGACGAGGCGCGCCGAGTCGTGGACTTCGAGGTCGAGGCCTTCGAGCGTGATCTCTTTCAGCTCGGCGGCGGCGTCGAACGTCTCTTCGGTGTCGCGGCGCTCGGAGGCGCGCGCCATGCTGAGGAGCACCTCGAGCATGCGCTCCATGCGGCGCACGCTGGTGTCGAGGATCTCGACGCTGGTCTTCAGATCCGGTGGCGCGTCCCGCCCGAGGTCTTCGACGATCCACGCCGCCGCCGACGAGACGGACCGGAGCGGAGCGCGGAGGTCATGGGCGAGCCGGTGAATGAGATCATCCAACCGCCCTTCAATGGGTCGGATCGGCCACGGGCGTCAAGGCGACTGCGCACGGGCGCAAACCTGTGTAGAAGGTTCGACTGCGATGAGTATCGAAGTCGAAGAGGTCCGACGCATTGCGCATCTTGCGCGGCTGGAGCTTTCGGATGAGACGGTGCGTTCCCTCACCGATGACATCGGCCGCATCCTCGAACACGTACAGCAGCTCGCGGAGGTCGACGTGACCGGCGTCGAGCCGACGGCGCACGGGGTGCGATTGTCGCCTCCCGGGCGCGAAGACGTCCCGACGGAGGACCGCCCCGGGCCGCGTCTGCTCGAAGGCGCGCCCGCTCGCGTCCTCGACGCGGTCTCGGTGCCGCGCGTCCTGGATTGAGAAGATGAACGATCGGTTGGCTCAGGACGCCGTCGCGGCGGGTGAGGCGCTCGCGCGGGGCGAGACGACACCGTCGGCGCTGCTGGATCTGTGCCTCGAGCGCATCGACGCGACGAAGGACCTGAACGCGTTCATCACCGTGGACGATCCGCGCGCGCAGGCGGAGGCGGCGGACCGGCGCTACGCCGCGGGCGCGCCGCTGTCGCGACTCGATGGCGTGCCGATCGCGCTCAAGGATCTGATCGCGACCGAGGGGCTCCGCACGACGGCCGGCTCCAAGATGCTCGCCGACTGGGTGCCGCCGTACGACGCCACGGTGACGCGGCTCCTGCGCGCGGCCGGCGCGATCATCGTCGGCAAGACGAACCTCGACGAGTTCGCGATGGGTTCGTCGAATGAACACTCCGCGTTCGGTTCGGTGAAGAACCCGCGCGACCCGACGCGCGTGCCCGGCGGGTCGTCGGGCGGGAGCGCGGCGGCGGTCGCGGCGCACCAGGTGTTCGGCGCGCTCGGCACCGACACCGGCGGATCGATTCGTCAGCCCGCCGCGATGTGCGGCATCGTCGGGCTCAAGCCGACGTACGGGCGCGTGTCCCGGCGAGGCGTGGTGGCGTTCGCGTCGTCGCTCGATCAGGTCGGCCCGATGGCGCGCTCGGTGCGGGACGTGGCGGCGCTCCTCGACGTCATCGCGGTTCACGATCCCGAGGACATGACCTCGCGGAGCGACCCGCCGCCCAACGCATTCGCTTCAGTGGAACGCGGCGTGGAGGGCCTCCGCGTCGGCGTCCCCGAGGCGTTCTTCTCCGAGGGGCTCGCGCCCGAGATCGAGGCCGCGGTGCGGGCGAGCGTCGCGCGGTTCGAATCACTCGGCGCGAAGGTGAAGCCGGTCGAGCTCCCGCACACGAAGTACGCGCTGTCGACGTATTATATTCTGTGTACCGCCGAGGCGTCTTCGAACCTCGCGCGCTACGACGGCCTCCGCTACGGACACCGCGCCGCCGCGAAGGACCTCGTGTCGACGTACGAGAAGTCGCGCGCCGAGGGCTTCGGCCCGGAGGTCCAGCGCCGCATCATCCTCGGCACGTACGTCCTGAGCGCGGGCTACTACGACGCGTACTACGGCCGGGCGCAGAAGGTCCGGACGCTCGTTCGCCAGGACTTCGAGCGCGCGTTCGACGACGTCGACGTCATCGTCACGCCGACCACCCCGCAGGTCGCGTTCGAGATCGGCGCGAAGACCCGCGACCCGCTCGAGATGTACCTCTCGGACGTGTACACGCTATCAGTGAACCTCGCCGGCCTCCCCGGCGTGAGCCTCCCCTGCGGCGAAGCGAACGGCCTCCCGATCGGCGTTCAACTGCTCGGCCGCTGGTTCGACGAGGCCACCCTCCTCGCCGCCGCCCGCACCCTGGAGAGCGCCATTCAGTTCGGGATGCATGCGCCGGGCATGCCCATGCCGCCGAAGCAGTAGTAGCCGCTCCGGCACGTGGACTGCGAGCCGCCGTTCGGGCAGTCCGACAGGCACAGCGAGAACATGCCCGGGAACGCGTAGCACTCGGAGCCACCGGGGCACGGGTTGTTCTGGGCATCGCAGTACTGCTTCGTGCAGTAGCCGCCCGGCCAGCCCTGGAAGTTCAGGCAGGTGAGGCCGGCGGCGCAGGCCTGGTCGTCGTTGCAGCCCGACCCGACCGGGGCGCCGTTCGGGTTCGTGGAGCCGGGGCTCACCGGCCAGCACACGCGCTGCGGGTCGATGCCGAGCTGGATGCAGCCGTAGCCCATGCGGCACTCGGCCGACGAGGAGCACGTGTCGAGGCAGAGGTCCTGCTGCGGGCCGAAGCCTCGGCACTGCGCGCCCGGCGGGCACATGAAGCCCTGCGGTCCACAGTCCTGCGAGCAGTAGCCGTCCGGGAAGCCGCTCTGTTCGTCGATGCAGAAGCCGAAGGGCGCGCACGCCTGTTGGTTCGCGCAGGCCGCGCCGACCGGCGTCACGCCGGCGTCGGGCGGTTGCTGCGTCCCGCCGTCGCGGACGCCGCCGTCCGGCGGGGGCGGCGGCGTGTCGGGGCAGATCGACGTGCCGCCCCCCGGGAGCACACACGTGGAGCCCGGCGGACAGAACGGGGAGAAGCAACACTGGTTCGCGCGGTTGAGCGGCATGCACTGGCCGGCCGCGCACGCGAGCTCGAACGGGCAGTCGCAGTCGTTGATGCACTCGGGCGGCTGCGGACACTGCAGCTCGCAGCGGCCGAAGACACAGTCCCAGTCGCCGCGGACGCCCTGCGGGCAGATCGGGCGGCCGAGGTCGCGGAAGCAGTCGCTGTCGGTCTGGCACATCGCGGTGCCCGCGTCGCGGGGCGGCGGCGGCATGTTGACGCCACCGTCGCGCGGGGGCGGAGGGACGTTGATGCCGCCGTCGCGCGGAGGCGGCGGGACGTTGATGCCGCCGTCCCGCGGAGGCAGCACGGTCGAGCCGCCGTCGCGCGGGCCCGTCGTCTCGCCGGTGTCGGTGGTACTGGAGAGCTGCCCCAGCATGTCCAGCTCTCCCCGGCCGCAGGCGACGAGGAGGAACAGGGGCCAGACGTAACGGAGGGGGCGCATCTCGGGCCACTCTACTGCATCGGCGCGGCTTTCGGCTCGGTTGATCGACCGCCGGTCCGGACGCCTCCGACCAGCGCCTTCGCGTCTTCGATCACCATGTAGAGGCTGGGCACGAGGAACAGGATGACGAACGTGGAGAACAGCACGCCGAACCCCAGGCTGATCGCCATCGGGATGAGGAAACGCGCCTGCACGGACGGCTCGAAGATCATCGGCGCGAGCCCGAAGAACGTGGTGAGGGACGTGAGGAGGATCGGCCGGAACCGCCGCTGCCCGGCGATCTGGATCGCGTCGCTCGACGACTCCCCGGCGTCCCGGTACGCGTTCGCCGCGTGGACGAGCACCAGCGAGTCGTTCACCACGATCCCGGAGACCGCCACGAACCCCATGATGCTGATCAGGCTGAGGTCGTAACCCATCAGGACGTGTCCGGCGACCGCGCCGACCAACCCGAACGGGATCGCCGACATCACCACGATCGGTTGGACGTAGCTGCGGAACGGGATGGCGAGCAGCGCGAAGATGACGAACAGGATCAGCTTGAAGCCCGACTTGAGGCTCGCCAACGACTCGTCACTGCGGCGCCGCTGCCCCTCGAACGAGTACTCGAGCCCCGCGTACGACGCGACGAGATCCGGCAGCACCTCCTGCCGCAGCGCGCCGAGGATTTTGTCCGCGTTCGCCACGCCTCGGACGGTGTCCGCCGAGACGGTCACGATGCGTCGCCCGTCGGCGCGGCGAATGGTCGTGTACGAGCTCCCGCGCACGACGTCGGCCGCGACGTAGAGCGGGACCTCGCCACCGGCCGGCGTCCGGATCAGCAGGTTCTCGATGTCGTACTCGCTGTCGCGCTCGGACTCGGGGCGACGCACCATCACGCGGATTTCGTCGCGACCCCGCTGTTGCCGGAGCGCCTCCGCGCCGAAGAACGCGCTGCGCACCTGTCGGCCGAGCTCGGTCGCGGTGAGCCCGAGGCTCTGGCCCTCGGGCGTGAGCTTGAAGTCGAGCTGCGGTTTGCCGGCCGAGAAGCCGTCGTCGATGTCGCGAACGCCGTCGTAGCTCCCGAGGTACCCGGCGAGCTCGGCGGCCGCCTTCTCGAGGACCTCGATCTCCGTGTGACTCAACTCGACCTCCAGCGACGCGCCCGCGCCGGGCCCAGTCGAGTAGTCGAACGTGAGCGAGTCGAGACCGACGAGGTCCGTCACGCTGTCGCGCCACGCACGCGCGAAGTCGGACGCGGAGATCTCGCGCTGGTCGCTCGGGACGAGGAAGACCTGCACGTTGGCGTAGTGGCTCCCGGTCGGGCCCCCGCGCCCACCCGCGGGTCCGCCGCGAGTGTTGAGCACCGCGCCGACCTGCGAGTAGACGCCGCGGATGACGGCGTCGCCGCCGTTGTCCGCGATGATCCGTTGCGCCGCCGCCATCAGGCGCGCGTTGACCTCCTCGGTCTCCTCGACGTTGACGCCGAACGGCAGCGCGGCCTTCGCCGTGATGACGTCGGAGTCCACCTTCGGCATGAACGTGAAGTTCAGCCGGCCGCTCGCGAGGAACCCGCCGGTGATCACGAGGACGCCCACCGCGATCGCGATCGTGAGGCCGCGTCGCTCCACCGCGAACTTCACCGCCGGCGCGTAGCGGTGCTCGATGAAGCGCTTGAGAAGCGCGGAGAAGATGTGCTGCGGGCGCTCGAGGAACTTCACCCAGCCCGCCTTCGCCTCTTCCTCCTCTTCGGGGGTGAGCTCGCGCTCGGCCCACAGGTCGTCCTGGCTCCGCTTGTGCGCGGGGAGGAACGGGTCGACGAAGAACCGCTTGAGGATCTTGCCGAGCTTACCGCGGTGACCGAGGTGCGCGGGGAGGATGAACAGCGACTCGATCAACGAGATCGAGAGGACGCACACCACGATCGACGGAATCACCCGGAAGAACTTCCCCGAGACGCCCGGCACCATGAACAGCGGCATGAACGCGACGATGGTGGTCAGCACCGAGAACACCACCGGAACCGAGATCTGCTTCGCGCCGACGATCGCCGCCTTGCCGCGTGACACGCCGTTCTCGCGCATCTCGAAGATGTTCTCGCCGACGACGATCGCGTCGTCGACCACCACGCCCAGCGTGATGATGAACGCGAACAGCGAGATCATGTTGATGGACACGTCCATCGCCGGGAGGAGCAAAAGCGATCCGAGGAACGAGATCGGGATACCCATCGTCACCCAGAACGCGAGGCGCAGGTTCAGGAACAGCCCCAGCACGATCAGCACGAGCACCAGACCGAGCTGCGCATTGCGGAGGAGCAGGTCCATGCGCTCGCGGTACATCTCGGACTGGTCGTTGAGCGTGTTCATCTTGATGCCGGGCGGCAGCAGCGGCTCGGCGCGGGCGATATAGGCGAACACGGCGTCGGCGACTTCGATCGGCGTCTGGTCGCCGCTCCGGAACACCTGGATCATCACCGCGGGCTCGCCGTTGAACGTCGCGCTCTGGTCCGTGTCCTCGAAGCCGTCGATCACCGTCGCGACGTCGCCCACCCGCACCGTCGTGCCGTCGGTGCCGGTCACGACCGGGATGTCCTCGAACTCGTGCCCGAGATCGCGGCGCTCCGCCGTGCGCACGAGGATCTCGCCGCCCGCCGTCTTCACGCCGCCGCCCGGGAGCTCCGTCGCGCTCCGCGAGATCGCGCGAGCCACGTCGTCGAGCGTGATGCCGTACCGGCGCGCGTCTTCCTGGGAGACCTCGACCGCGATCTCACGCGGGCGGATCCCGGACAACTCCACGTACGTGATCTTCGGCTCGAGGAGCAGCTCGTCCCGCGCGCGGTCCGCGAGCTGACGTAGCACCTCTTCGGACTGCGGCCCGTACAGCACCAACGAGATCACGCCGCGGCGATTGGTCAGGAGGTTCACGACCGGGCGCTCGATGTCGTCCGGGAACGACGTGATGCGATCGACCGCGCTCTTCACGTCGGCGAGCGCCTTGTTGGGATCCGTGCCGAGCTCCAACTCGACCGTCACGCCCGCGGCGTTCTCGTTCGCCGACGAGGTCACGCGCTTCACGCCGTCGAGCGCGCGTATCTGCTCTTCGATCGCGAGCACGATGCCCTGCTCGACCTCCGACGGGCTCGCCCCCGGGTA
>JAUHYN010000303.1 GCA_030426505.1 bacterium
GCGTACCAGACGCACCTGCACCGCGCGGCCACGATCGTGAACGACCCGATCGCCCTCGCCGTTCGGACCGAGACGCTGATCCTCACCTCGCTCAACGAGAACCTCCGCCCGCCGCGTATCGTCGCGTTCGCGCTCGCGCTCTACATGTGGCGCATGTCCGAAAGCCTCCCGGCCTGGGAGCGCGACGCGACCTTCGACGCGACCTGCGCCGCGTGCCACGGCCGCGACGGTCGCCCCAATGGGCCGCGCGACATCGAGGAGATCGGGACCCCGGACCTCGTCGCCCGCTCCCCCGAGCGCACGACCGGCAAGTGGCGCGTGCCTTCGTTGATGGGCGTCGGTCAGCGCGAACGGTTGCTGTCGATGGGGCGCGTGGAGGGGCTCGAGGAGCTGCTCGACCCCGCGCGGACGATCCCTGGGCACACGTTCGGTTGGGAACTCGCGCCCGCGGATCGCGCGGCGCTCATCGAGTTCCTCCGCGCGCGGTAGCCACTCACAAACGCTTCGCGATCAACGACACCGGCGCGCCGGCGAAGCCCATCAACCAGTCGTGGAACGCGCGGAGACTCTCGGTCTCATGCTTCGCGAAGAACTTCGGGCGTAGGTCGAGGATCATCAGCTTGCCGACGGTGTAGCTGAGGTAGCCGGGATCGAACGTGCCGCGAAACGCCTGTTGGCGCGCGTTGCCCGGGTCGACGAAGCACTTGTCGACGAACATCCGCTCCGCCTCTTCCACCGTCATCCCCTTGGTGTGCAGACCGATCGCCGCGAAGAAGCGGCAGTTCCTCAGCAGCGCGTTGCCGAGCTGGCCGAGGCGCAGGCGCGGGTCGCCGTCGCCGTAGCCGGCGTCGAGCATCATCTGTTCGGTGTAGTGCGCCCACCCTTCGACGAACGCGTACGAGCCGTAGATCTTCTGCGCGCGGGTCGGCGCGCGGCGGAAGTAGAGCCCGTGGACGAAGTGGCCCGGGTACACCTCGTGAATCGAAGTACCGAGGAGGTCGCCCGGCCACGGCAGGTAAGACGCCTGCATCGCTTCGTCCCACGTCGGGTCCGGCGGCGAGATGTAATAGAAGCTCCCCTCCGCCTGCTCGAACGGTCCGGCCATATCGAGGAACGCGGAGTTGAAGCGCATGAACGGCGGCGTGACCTTCACGGTCGCGCGCTGATCGCTCCCGATCGTGATGATGTCATTCGCCTCGATGAACGCGAGGAGCGACTCGAGCTGTTTCGTCGCCGTCGGGATCACTTCGTCCGGACCGAGGCGCTCCTCGGCGACCATCTTCGTGACCTCCTCGGTGGTCTTGTTCGGATCGATCGCCTTCGCGGTCGCGACGTACGCCGCGTGGTTCGCGCGGTAGTTCTCCTCCGCCATCGCCTCCAGCGCGGCGAGGTCGATCTCGAGCCCTTCGTTCGCGCGCAACATCTCGAGGAACTTCGCTTCGCCCAGCGCGAAGTCGTCCGTGGCCTTCTCCTCGTGCGCGGCGACCCACGCGACCATGCGATCCACCGCCGCGAGCAACGCGGGAACGACGACGCCGAAGCGCTCCGCGAGCGCCGGGTCCGCGTCGAGCGCGGGCTTCGACTGCGTCGTGACGTCGCCCTCGTAGTAGTCGCGGTAGCCGGACAGGATGTTCTTCGCGGTCGCGAGGTGCGTGCGCGGCTGCGCCGGATCGAGCATCGCCAGCGCGGCGTCGACGCGCGACGTCGCCGCCTCCGCGTGGTCGAGGAGCTTCGTGACGCGCTGCGCGAGGGGCGCGTAGTCCCGTGACAGGTAACTGCTCGTGTCGAACAGCCCGACGTACGAGAGGATCCGCTCGTGCTGACGCAGCGCCTCGATCTGGAAGATCGTCTGCAGCGCGTCCAGGCGGGTGAGCTCGAGATCGAGCCGGACCGGATCCTCGACGGTGCTCGGATCGATCGCGTCGACGGTCTCCACGTAGACCTTCGCGCGAGCCAGCGCGCGCTCCGTCGCGGCCTTGGAGATCTCCTCCACCCGCCCGTCGTATTCGTGCAGCCCCACGCCGCGCCCCAGGCTCGGCTGCGCCTCCAGCGATCGATCGATGTAGACCTCGACGACCTTCGCGGGATCGAGCCCGGCCGCCGACGTCTCGACCACGTCGGGCGCCGTTCCGTTCGACGCGCAGGCGACGAGGGTGGACGCGAGGAGGAACGACCGCTTCACGCCGTGGTGATAGCGACCGCGCGCGCGTAGATCCAGAGGTCGTGACGCGCTAGTGTCCCGCGCGCCCGATCCCACCTATGACGCTCCGCATCGCCATGACCGAGACCCGCAACGCGTACGCGCCCATGCCGGCGCGTATGGAGGATCTCGAACAGCTCGCGCCGCACCTCGAAGCGCTGCGCGAAGCCAACGTCGCCCACCACGAGGCGCTCATCCGCACCGCCGCCGCCGAAGGCGCGAAGCTGGTCGGCCTCGGCGAGCTGTTCACCGCGCCCTACTTCGCGGCCACCAAACTCGAGATGTGGAAGGGCCTCGCGGAGTCGACCGAGGACGGCCCGACCGTCCGCCACATGTCCGCGCTCGCGGCCGAGCTCGAGGTGGTGATCGTCGCGCCGATCTACGAGGCCGCGCCGGACGGGCGCCGCTTCAACACCGCAGTCGTGCTCGACGCGGACGGCGCGAACCTCGGCTTCTACCGCAAGACGCACATCCCGCACGGCTTCAACGAGAAGGGTTCGTTCTACGAAGGCTTCTACTACCAACGCGCCGACGAGCTCGACGGCGACGCCTTCCCCACGTTCACCACGCGCTACGCCACGATCGGTGTCGCGATTTGTTACGACCGCCACTTCGAAGGCGTCATCCGCAGCCTCAAGCGACACGGCGCGGACCTCGTGTTCTCCCCGGCCGTCACGTTCGGCGAGAAGTCCGAGCGCATGTGGGAAATGGAGTTCGAAGTCGACGCGGGGCGTCACCGCATCTACATCGCGGGCTCGAATCGCCTCGGACGCGAGCCGCCGTTCGACGTCCACTACTTCGGACACAGCTACGTCGCGGGGCCGGACGGGCGCGTCGAAGTCGACCGTCGGCACGACGGCCTGGTGATCGCAGATGTAGATCTCGAACGGATACGTTCGCTCGATCCGTCGGGCTGGCGCTTGGTCGAAGACCGTCGGTCAACCCTCTACGAACCCTGACCTAGGTCATCTGTCGCAACCCTGATCCCATCGGGTCGATACAGATCACACATGGCGTGGTTCAGCGGCGCTCGCGCGACTCAGCGGTCTCATATCCCGTACGACGCACCCTCCGCTGCCCCCTCGCACACGCCGCGGGCGTCCGCGCGGACCTCGACCGACGGTCTCGACGGACCCTCGAAGACGAAGCGCTCCGGTTGGTTCAACTGGGCCCCGATGAACCGCGCATTCGACGCGGTGATGACCGTGGGTCGGCGCGCGATCGCCGTCGCCGCGGTGACGCTCGGCCTCACGATGGGGTTCGGCTCGATGACCCAGGGCGCGCCCGTCGACGTCACGCCCCCGCCCGCGGCGGCCGCGACGGTGCAGCAAGCTGACTTGCAGACTGCGGCCCCGTCCGCGGAGCGCCCCATCTACGTCGTGAAGTCCGGCGACAGCCTCGACAAGATCGCGCGCCGCTTCGGCACGACCACTTCGTCGATCCTCGCGATCAACGACATCCCGATCCCGAAGCTGATCTTCCCCGGCGATCGCATCGAGCTCCCCGACGACGTCGACCCCGATCGCGTCACCAGCGCGGGCCTCACGCCGCGCTCGTTCGTGCGCCCCGTCGAAGCGACGCCGCGCGTCGACGCGCCCGCGTTCTACGTCGTCCACGCGCAGGACCGCCTCGGCGACATCGCGCGCCACTTCGGCATCTCGACGGAGCGCCTCATCGAGCTCAACGGCCTCGACGAAGCCGGCACCATCCGCGAGAACCAACGCCTCCGCCTCCGCGACGGAGGCGAGTCCCGCGGGACGTCCGGGCCCGTGGAGACCGCACCGATCGCGGTGCCCGTCGCCCCCGCGCAGAACGACCTGGGCGTCGCGCACCTCAGCGCCGAGGCGCGCGCGGTGTTCACCGACCAGACGCCGTCGCTGACGTGGGGCATGAGCGGCCCGTCCGTCCGAGTCCTGCAGGAGCGCTTGCTCGCGCTCGGCTACCCGCTCGGCGACGCCGACGCTTCGTTCGGCGGACGCACGCGCAGCGCGGTGCGCGCGTTCCAGGCGTTCAACGGGATCGACGCGGACGGCGTCGTCGGCCTCGACACGAAGCGCGCGCTCGCGTCCTCGGCGGCGATCGCGCTGCCGACCGACAACGTCTACCCGTCGCAGCGCGTGTACCGCCCGTACACGGCGGACGCGTATCGCCTCTTCCTCGCCGCCGCCGATCAGGCCGGTGTCCCGCGCGAGTGGGCGATCGCCGACTCCCTCCACAAGCTGATCGACGCGGAGTCGGACGGCGAGGTCGGCCGCCCGAATTACACGTACGGGAACCGCGCGGACAGGCCGTCGGCTTGGCCCGAGATCCACGCGGAGCTCCAACGCGGGCGCATCTCGGCGCGCAGCTCGGCGACCGGCATCGGCCAGCTCCTCCTCGACAACGTCGCGGTCCACTACCCATCCGGCGCCGCCGGCATCAACGTCCCGATCGAAGAAGCGGTCGGGATGCTGAGCTACATCGAGGATCGTCACACCACGCCCGACAACGCGTGGCGCCGCTACAACTCGGTCCACGAGGGCTACTGAATCGACGCCGCGCCGCGCTCGCGTTAGAACGTGAGCGTGCTGCTGACCGCGCTCGCTCTGTGCGCCGCGCTGCCGACGCCGGAGCCGGTCGCGATCGTCGTCCGAGTCGTGAGCGCGAACGCGCCGGCCATCGACGAGCCGACCCTCGTGCGCGCCGCGAGTGACGCGCTCGCGAACATCCCGACCCTCACCGCGCTGAGCGCGCAAGATCTCGCGGGCGGTGTCGGTCGCCCCCTCGGCGCCGAGCTCCGCAACTGCGGCGCCGACACGCGCTGCATCGCCTCGCGGCTGTCGACCGCCGGCGTCCCGCACGCCGCGCTCATCGTCGCCAACCTCGACGTCGCGCCGCCGCTCGTCTCCGTCACGCTGGTCGGCGCGGGCGCACCACAACCCGCGGCGCGGACCGCCTTCGAGCTCGTGCGCCTGTCCCCGGAAGCGCTCCGCGATCGCCTGCTCGAGGTCTTCGAGACCGCCGGCCACGCGACCGGCGGCCTCGTGCGCGCGCGTGTGGAACCTCCGAGCGCGTTGGTCACGATCGACGAGGCGCTCGTGCCGCCGGAGGGGCTCACGGTCCCGGTCGGAGAGCACCGCGTGGTCGCGCGCGCCGACGGCCGCGAGACACTCGAACGCACCGTGACCGTCGAAGCGCGACAGACGCTCGTCGTGGATCTCGAGCTCGAGGAGACGTCGGTCTGGGCGTCGCCCTGGCCGTGGGTGGGGATCGGCGTCGGCGTCGCGGCGGTGGGCGTCGCCGTCGGCGTGCTCGTCAACGCGCGCGAGGACGCGTACCGGCTGTGCCTCCCCACTGGGTCGGGCACCTGCGATCCCTGACCTTCAGATCCCGCCGAGGTCCAACGCGACGCCGCCCGCGTTCGGTTCGATCCGGACGTCGACGAGCGCGTGCAACCGCGGATCGACGACGCGGTAACGCACGCCGACCGGGACGTCGTGGATGCGCCCGTGCTGGGCGTCCAGGAGCGTAGCGTCGACCGCGTTGATCGAGTTCGGGCGGACCTCGATCGCCGGTCCGTCGACGACGCCGAGGTCGAACGAATCGATGTCCAGCTCCGAGCCCTCTGCGAGCAGGATGCCCGTCGGCCCCGCCGGACATCCGGGGATCGGCGTGACGCGCGCCATCGAGACGTGGGTCGCCTCCATCGTGATGAACGAAGGGACCCCGTCGCCGCCGAGGATGTTCAACGACATCGCGGGCCCGCGGATGTCCTCGAAGCGCGCGCGCGTCAGCGTGTAATTGGTCGCGCCCGCGACGAACCCTCCGACCGGCGCGAAGCAATCCGTCGGGCCCGCGCCTCGGACATCGAGGTCCACGATCTGCAGGCTGCGACCGATCGAAGCCTCTCTCACGATCTGCGCGATCGCGACGCCTTCCACGCCGACCAACGCGACGCGCATCAACTGGATCTCGGGCTCACCGTGCAACAAGATCCCCACGGCACCTCCCACGTAGCCGCTGTAGTCCGCGTTCGCCTCCGCGCGGAGGTCGTCGATGCGGAGGTCGGCGAGGCTCACGCTGCTGTCGAGCATGTAGATGCCCTGGCGATGAACGCCGTAGAGGACGACGCGCCGCATGTAGCCCTGCGTCCCTCGCCTCAACTGCACGGCGGGCGCCCGGTCGGTCACGGTCCCCGCGCCGTCCGGATTCACGACCACGTCCGTGATTTCGAGGTCGGCCCCGAAGTGCAACAGTCCGAGCGCGCCCTGGAGCCACGCGCGTTGGATCCGCACGCCGAGATCGTTCGCCGCGATCGCGTACACGCCCGTGAACCGCACGCCCGACTCGGTCTCGTAGAAGATGTCCGCGATCGAGATCCCGCCTCCGCCCTCCGCGTGAATCGCGCTCCACGCCGCGTCCTCGAACGCGACGCGCGCGACCGAAGCGAACGGCACGTCGTCCACGCGGAAGAGCGGGAACGTGCGGTCGCCGCCGATGAGCACCGAGTCGAGCAGCGAAGACGACACGCCGCCGGTCGCGCCCACGATGTTGCCACCCACTGCGCGAATCACGGACGAAGCGATCGTCGAAGTCCCGCTCGTGACTTCGACGAATCCGGGCGACGCATCGGCGACGACTTCGCGAATCACGAGCTCGCCGCCGGTCACCGCGATCGGCGTCGTCGCTCCGCCCAACCGCAAATCGGCGCCGGTGATCTCGAGGCGCCCCGCGCTGCCCGACCACAGGCCATCGGGCGCCTCGATCCGCACGTCTTCGAACGCTACGTAGACGTCCGACGCGTCGATCGCCGCCGCGACGTTCAGCGTCGTCTGCGCCGCGCACGCGCCGCGGATCGTGACGAGCCGATCGACGAGGCCGAGATCCGAGACCGCCCCCGCGAAGTCGTGGTCGCCGACCGAGAGCAGAATCGTGTCGCCCGCCGCCGCGACGGCGAGCGCGTCGCCGAGCGCGCGATACGGCGCCGCCCTCGAGCCGTCTCCACCGGCCGCGGCCGTCGAATCCACGAACCACCCCGTCGCGCCCTCCGCGAACCGGCCCGTCCCGGGGCACGCGCGACCGACCGGGACACACTCCGACGCCCCGAGCGGACGCGACGAACCGTTCGGGCAGTCGAGCCGCGACGACTCGGTACGGGGATCGCAGATCTGAATCGCGGTCGGCTCGGAGCGCAGCGTGTTGACGCTCCAGCCCTGGGGGCACCTGAGCTCGGGCGGCTCCGGAGGCTCCGGCGGATCGACCGGGATCGCGTTCTCACACGCGACGCACACCGACGTCTCGGTGAGGCACCGCCCCGCGTCGAGGCACACCTTCGCGGAGCGCGCGAACCGGGCCTCGGACAAGCGCGAGTCCGACCACGCGATTGGTTCGAACGGCGCGCCGCTCGGCGGTCCGTCCACGGTGATCGTGTAGTGGCCGTCCGGCTCCGGGAGCGGGGCGCCGTCCTCCACGAGCGCCGCGAGGCCGGGCTCGATCTGGAGCTCCTCGAGCGTGCGGTCGTCGTACACCGCGAGCTCCGTCTCGACGCGTTGGCCGGGCTCGAGATCGATCGGGACGACGACGTCCTCGCCTTCCACCTGCGACGCGAAGATCACCGGCGCCGCGTCCTCGACCGCGACGTAGAAGACGAGCGCGTCGCCGTCGGAGACCTCCGGCGGCACGCCGAGCCGCGGGTTCGACGAACACGCAGCGAGCGCGAGGAGCAGCCAAGTGAGCCGACGCACCGCGCCCTAGCCTACCGCGTTTTGTTGTACCTTGAACGGGGACGGATCCGTGGATCAGGACGTCGAGTACTTCGGGCGCTACGCCCTCCTGAAGCGCATCGGGCTGGGCGCCACCGGCGACGTCCACATCGCCCGCGTCCTCGAACCCGATCCGGGCTGGCCGAGCGTGGTCGTCGTGAAACGGATGCACGCCGACCTCGTCGACCAGGAGCGCACCCGCCAACGCTTCGCCCACGAGGCGCGCCTCGCGTTGAAGATCGACTCCGCGCACGTCGCGCGCGTGTACGACGCCGGGCTCGTCGACCGCACGCCTTACATCGCGATGGAGTACGTGGCGGGCTGGACGCTCGCTCGCCTGTTCGAGGAGCTCGAGAAAGCCGACATCCGCATGACGTTCCAAGCCGCGGTGGAGATCGGGCTCGACGTCCTCGCCGGCCTCGCCGCGATCCACACCGCCGCCGACGCCGACGGTCGCCCGCTCCTCGCGGTGCACCGCGATCTGTCACCGCGCAACATCGTCCTCGGCGAGGACGCGCACGCGCGCATCATCGATCTCGGACTCGGGCGCTCCGTGATGCAGCAGTGGCGGACGGCGCCGGGTGTGGTGATGGGGTCGCCCGGGTACA
>JAUHYN010001421.1 GCA_030426505.1 bacterium
GACCACGAACAACAGCTTCACGTGCAGCCACGCGCCCGCGCCGCTCGCCGCCGGGTCGAGGACGTTCGGCACCATGACGATCAACGCGATCCCGCCGAACAACGCGAGGAACGCCCCGGGCAGCTCCACCGTCGTGACGATCGCGGAGGCCGCGCGGTCGATCCCCGCGCGGTGCGCGGCCTCGTCGACCGACTGTCGCATGACCATGAGACCCGCCACGCAGGCGCCGATCGCCACGGAGAACCCGAGGAAGTGGACGAGCCGGGCGAGGACGAAGCCCCAGGACGTGAGTTCCATCGGTGGGCCGGGACCATGCCCCAGCTCGAGGGGTGGGGCTAGGTGAAGCAGCCTCGCCCCTCGGGCGAGGGCTGTCTGAACCGGTGCCAGGAAGGCGCGTGAAGCGCGTCTGACGTAGGTGCTGGAGTATGACCAGGTGCGACTGTGACGCCGGGCCCCCATCGACATCGGGAGGACGAATTCGCCGCCTCACATCCCGCACAGTGATCGAGTGGCTTCCTCCCTGACTTCGACCCTCCATCGCCTCGCGCTCGCCCTCGGCGTGGTCGCGGGCCTCGGGCTCGTCGCCCCCGAGATCGCCTCCGCGGAGCGCCCGTCGACGGGGCTGTGCAAGCGGAAGAAGAGCAACAAGCGGAAGAAGCGCGCGCGCCGTCGCCGCGCGGCGAAGAAGGCCACGTTCAACGCGCGCACGGTGAAGCGCCTGCAGAAGCGCGGCCTGACGGACGCGCAGATCGTCGCGAAGGCCAAGAAGGCCAACTACGTGATGAACAAGAAGCAGGAGCGCCGGATGAAGCGGATGCGCGTGCGCCGCTCGCTGATCGCGGCCCTCGCCGCGCCGGCCACGGACGCCCCGGTGGCGAGCGCGCCGATCCCCGCCGCGAAGCCGATCGACCTGAACAACACGATCGACCCGAACGACATCGACTTCGACAGCGTGCCGCCGCCGGACGGGATGCCGACCGTCGCGCGCAAGAAGGCCGAGCCCGAGAAGAAGGGGCTCGACACGTCGCTGCGTCCCTCGGCGCCGTTCGTCGCGAAGAAGGCGGCGCCCGCCGAGAAGAAGGCGCCGCGCAAGGTCCTCACCGCGGCGAACTGATACCGCTCGAGCGCGACGATCTGAACGCTCATGAGCATTGGCCCTTGATCGTGGCGCGCGGTTCGACGACACCTCACCGTCGATGACGACGCAGCCCTCGCGGACCCTCGACACCTTCGACAACCCGTCCCCCGAGCGCGACTACGAGATCGCCTTCGACTGCCCGGAGTTCACGTGCGTCTGCCCGATGACCGGTCAGCCCGACTTCGCGCGGATCCGGATCCGGTACGTCCCCGGCCAGCGTTGCGTGGAGCTCAAGTCGCTGAAGCTGTACCTGTGGTCGTTCCGCGAGGAGGGCCACTTCCACGAGGCCGTCACGAACCAGATCCTCGACGACCTGGTCGCCGTGCTCGCGCCGCGCAGCATGACGGTCGTCGGCGAGTTCAACGTCCGCGGCGGCATCGCCACCACCGTCACCGCCACGCACGAGGGCTGACCTCGACTGTATTCGTCGGGTCTACCTCGATCCCGACGCACCTACCCGGGCCCGCTTCCGCCCTCTTGGATTCTTGCTAACGTCCCCAGGAGGCGTGGCGGAGCAGCTCCCCATCTCCGATTCCGCGAAGCTCCCGGCGCGCGTCGGTCGCTATCGCGTGCTGTGCGAGCTCGGCACGGGCTCGATGGCGTCGCTGTATCTCGGTCGCGCCGGAGGGCTCG
>JAUHYN010001422.1 GCA_030426505.1 bacterium
AGCGGTTCAATAGGAGCGGGTGGCCGTCGAGCTGGCGCTCGAAGAGCTTGGCGACGTAGGCCGCGTTGTCCTCCTCGGACGCGGTGTCGAGGCCGGCCTTCTTCCAGGTCTCCTCGGTACACTCGACGATGAACGTGGAGCGCTCCTCCTCGTAGCGGTACGCGTGGACGCGGAAGAGCCCGTGTTCGTTCTCCTCGAAGTAGAACGTGAACGCGTCGAACGGGAACGTGGTGCCGAGCCAGACGAAGCGGTTGGGGCGCCAGTCGACGGTCGGTTGGAACGTCTCGTCGGTCTCGAAGCGCACGTCGACGCCGAGCTCGATCGCGCGCTCGGCGAGGATGTCGAGGAGGCGCTGGCGCGAGCACCCGGCGAAGCCGTGGCCGGTGGAGGTGAAGACCTCGCCGCCCATGTGGACGTCGATGTCGTCCCAGTGGAAGAAGCTCTCGGTGATGCGGCGGTAGCTCTCGGGGTCGGCGGCCTCGAGGTTCCCCATGGTCGCGTCGGAGAAGACGACGCCGAACCCGAACGTGTCGTCGCGGCGGTTGCGCTCGAAGACGACCACCTCGTGCGACGGGTCGCGCCGCTTCATCAGGATCGAGAAGTAGAGGCCCGCGGGGCCGCCGCCGATGCTCGCGATACGCATGGGATCGGGGACGAATTAACACAAAACAACGAAAGCGCCGCCACCCGCCTGCTAGAGTCGAATCCACGTGCGTACGTGGACGATCTTCCTGTTCATCGGCGTCCTGACGGTCCTGACCGTCCTCACCCACATCTACCTGTACCGCCGGCTCTTCTCGGACCCGGGCTGGCCGGAGCAGGTGCGGCGCTTCGGCCTCGCGTTCGTGACGTGTATGGCCGTGCTGTTGGTGGTGGGGGCCGTCGCGCCGCGGTTCGTGCCGCGGAGCCTCGGCGGGATCCTCGCGGGCGTCGGCTTCGCGTGGATGGGGTCGCTGCTCTACCTCGGGATCGTGGTGGTGTCGGCGGACCTGTTGAAGCTGTTCAACGCCGGCTTCGACGCGATCACCGGGACGGATCTCCTCGCGGGGCGGCGTGAGCTCCTCGCGCGCGGCGCGGCGGTGACGGCGGGCGCGGTGACCGCGGCCGTCGCGGTGCCGGCGGTGCGCAGTGGCCGCGGCGAAGTCGATCGGCGCGAGCTCGAGGTGAAGCTGGCGCGGCTGCCGCCCGCGCTGTCCGGGTTGAAGATCGTGCAGATCAGTGACGTCCACGTGGGGCCGCTGATCGGCGAGCGGTTCATGACGACGATCGTGGATCGCATCAACGCCGAGAAGCCGGACCTGGTGGTGATCACGGGGGACCTCGTGGACGGCTCGGTGAAGGAGCTGTCGCGGCACACGGCGCCGCTCGGGCGAATCCAGTCGCGGTACGGGAAGTTCTTCGTCACCGGCAACCACGAGTACTACTCGGGCGTGGAGCCGTGGCTCCAGGAGCTGCGTCGGCTCGAGATCAAGACGCTGCGGAACGAGCGGGTCTCGATCGGTGACGCGGCGTCGTTCGATCTCGCGGGCGTGGACGACCAGCGCTCCCAAGGGTTGGCGCCGGGCCACGGCCCGAACGTCCGAGACATCGTGAAGGGGCGCGATCCGGAGCGCGAGCTCGTGATGCTCGCGCACCAGCCGCGCTCGATCGAGTACGCGCAGGCGGCGGGGGCGGGGCTGCAGCTCTCCGGACATACCCACGGCGGGCAGCTGTGGCCGGCGTCGGCGTTCGTGCGCTTCACGACGCCGTACGTCGCCGGGCTGTATCGGCA
>JAUHYN010000304.1 GCA_030426505.1 bacterium
ACGATCTAAGGAGGCCCAATCGCAATTCAGAGGTTTGACAACGGGGCACTCCATAGCAGGAGCCTGCAGCAAATAGCTTCCAGTCCGCAGCAAGATCTCCCGAGCGCACCACACGCGGGAGCGTCGCACCGAGAAGCTGTCGGCTGCCCGCTGGTCGCTGAAAGCTAGGCTGGAAGCGGTGCGCGGGACCGAGTTATCCTGCCGCGCGTGAGGCGCGCCCTCCCGATCTTCTTCGTCGCGGCCGCGCTGGGCGCGTGTGTCCTCGCCGAAGTCAGCCTCGACGGGCGGCCGTGTCCGTGCGTGGACGGCTTCGTCTGCGACACGACGACCAACCTGTGCGTCCCGGAGGCGGGGCCGGGCGATCGAGACGGCGGCCCGCGAGACGCCGGCGAAGGTGTGCCCCGAGACGGCGGCTTCGATCCGGACCGCGACGCGGGCGAAGTCGATCGCGACGGCGGCGCCCCGCGCGACGGCGGCCCCGGGCGGGACGGCGGCCCGCGCGACGCGGGCGAGTTCCCGGACTGCCAGGTCGACATCGACTGCGCCGCGCCGACCTCCATCTGTGTCAACCTGACTTGCGTCGCCGGCTGCGGCGACCCGGGCGGCACCGCCTGCACCGGCGCCGACGCCTGCGTGGACGGTCGCTGCATCGAGATCGGCGCGGCGTGCATGGACGCCTCCGAGTGCGGCGACAGCACGCCGTCGGCCGTGTGCGTGGACGGAGCGTGTCGCCCGGGCTGCGGCGCGGTCCAGGGGACCTGCCGCGGCGATCGCATCTGCGAGGCCTCCGGCTTCTGCGCTGTCGCGCCGCGCTGCGCGACGCAAGGCGACTGCGGACACCCCGACTACAACTGCATCGATCAGCGCTGCGTGCGTCGCTGCGATCGCCCGTACGGCTACCCGTGCCGCGGCGACTCCACGTGCGACGCGTTCGGGCGCTGCACCGGCCTCGGCGTCGGCGCCGAATGCACGGCCAACGACGCGTGCGTGACGGGCTACTGCCTCATCGTCGGCTCGCCTCCGATCGAGAGCTACTGCACGCGCCCGTGCGCGGCGACGAGCGACTGCCCGCTCGACTTCACTTGCTCGCGCGTGAACGGCGCGAAGCAGTGCGTGCGCGAGACGAGCTTCGGCGGCAACCAGATGCTCGACGTCCCGACGGGCGGCGCCTGCACGGCGATGGTCAACATGTGCCAGAGCCAGCTGTGCTCCACGGGCGACTTCTGCCTCGAGCGTTGCTCGCGCGACACGGACTGCGATCCGTTCGACCTCGACTGCGTCACCGTCGCGATCGATACCAACAACGGCACCGTCTACCTCAACGCGTGCGTCACCAACGGGGGCTTCCAGGACGGCCAGAGCTGCTTGAACAACGACCAGTGCCAAAGCGGCGTCTGCAATCGCTACAGCCAGCAGTGCGTGAAGCCGTGTTGCTCCGGCGCCGACTGCGCCGCGGGCGACGTCTGCACGGTCTACGATCTCGCGACCGCCCTCCCGCTCACCGTCTGCCAGACCCCCGGCGCCCCGGGCGCGCTCGACTACGGCGCCACCTGCAACGCCAACGGCGAGTGCCGCTCCGGTCTGTGCGTCCCGGTCGACCCGGACAACCAGGCCGGCCCGAAGGCTTGCACCACGTACTGCTGCGACGACTTCGACTGCGGCGTCCTCCCGAGCGGAGGGCGGTGCGCTACGCTCGACGGCCCGATCGCGAACGCCCAGACGAAGGTGTGCGTCCCGTAGATCCTGCGCGCGCCCGTTCCATCCTGAGAACGCCCCGACGCCCCTCGATTCGGGCTCGGTTTCGTGCGACCAAAACGTGATGGCGCTCCGGATCCCGACGACGATCTTCCTCCTCGGCGCGCTCGCGCTCTTCGCGTGCAGTGGTGACGACGACGACGTCGTGGTCATTCGCGACGGCGGTACGAGCGTCCGCGACGCGGGTGAGGAAGCCCGGGACGGCGGCGTCGTCGACGCGGGCGAGGTCGAGCGCGACGGCGGTGTGGAGCGCGACGCGGGCACGCGCGATGGCGGCGTCGAGCTCGACGCGGGGGGCTGCGGTCCGCTCGAGACGATGTGCGGCGACGACTGCGTCGACGTCTTCGCGGACGACGCGCACTGCGGCGACTGCGGCCAGGCGTGTACGGGCGGCGCCGTCTGCCTCAGCGGAGTCTGCGGGCCGCCGCCCGCGACGAACGTGGCCGCGGTCCCGGCGCGGACGATCGTACCCGGGTGTACGACCGCGGGGACGTCGTCGTCGAAGCTCGCGGTCGATCCTTCGAATCGAATTTTCGTCGGGATGGTCTGTAGCGACATGCCCTATGTCGTGCGCAGCGACGACCTCGGCGCGACGTTCGCGGCGCCCGAGGAGATCACGATCCCTTCGCTCGAGCGTTTCGAGATCCACGCCGCCGCTCCGGACGTCCTCTATCTCGTCGGCCGCACCGAGGGCGCCGCGCTGGTGTTCTCGAAGTCGACGGACGGCGGCGCGACCTGGTCCTCGCCGCGCGTCGTCGACGCGGGCCCCGTCTCGCTCGCGATGATCTCGGCCGGCCCGAACGTGAGGTCGTGGCGCAATCACGTGTACCTGTTCGTCACGAACGGGGGCGGCACCGAGCTCCGCGTGTGGAGGAACGACGCCCTCGGCGACGGCGCGTTCTCGCTGACCGCGATCCCGTTCACCATGCCGTTCGGCGGAGGCCTGGACCTCGACACAGCGAACGGCGACGTCTGGGTGTTCGTGGACACGTTCGGCCGCGCCGAGGCGTACCGCAGCACGGACAACGGTGCGTCGTTCACCCGCGCGCAGACGCTCATGGGGATCGCGGTTGCGAATCAGTACGCCGTCGCTCCGGGCAATCAGGCGTACACCCGCTGCGGGACGCCCGTGGGGAGCGTCTGCACGGCGCGCGTCGATCTGAGCGGAGGGGCCGTCCAGCCGCTCACCCTCGCGCCGGAGCTCTTCGCGGCGAGCCCGTTCGGGCTCGGGCTGGCCGCCCGGGCCGACGGGGGCGCCTACCTCGGCGCTCGGCGCATCGAGACGACGAACTCCGGCTTCGTGGTCGCGGAGTTCGGCCCGACGGACACCGCGGCGACCGACCTGCGCATCGTGACGACGTCGACCACGGTCGACTTGGGGGGCGGCGTCGACCTGAGCGTCATCGCCGGCACGACGGGCGTCGCGACGGTGTTCACGTCGTCGGTCGGCGTGGCGGCGAGCGTCGAGGTGTTCTAGGGCAGTCCTCGGGCCCTAGCGGCGATACCGGACGACGACGACGAGTCGATCCACACGGACGACCGGGGCGTCGGGGCCGCCGCCGAGGCCTTCGGCGGACTGGATCGCCAGCAACAGCTCGGCGGAGTCGGCGCGGGTGAAGGCGCGCGCCTCTTCGGCTTCGAGGGTTCGCGCGATCGACGACGGTTGCGCTTCGTCGGCGGCGTTGGTGGCGAGGGGGAGCCACGCGCCGGCGCGGGGGCTGTAGGCGATCAGCTCGGCGCCGTCGGTGCGGGGTGTGTCGGGGCCCGCGTATCCGCCGCCGCCTGCGTCGGCTTCGATTCGGATCGAGCGGAGGGTCGCGGGCGCGACGCCGCTCGCTTGCAGGCGGACGCGTGCCGCCACCGCCGGGCGGGCCTCGGGGTCGACGTCGAGCGTGTACACCGCGCCCGCGGGCGCGCTGAGGCTAACCGCGGTCTCGTTGACGATTACGCGGTGGCGCCGCGTATCGTAGGCGATCGAGTTGCCGATCTGGCGACTCGGCGCGGGGCCCACCGTCGCGCGCTCGACGTAGCTGCCCCGCCACTCCCACAGGCGCGCGGTGCCGCCGATGCCGCCGAGCGTGAGGACGAGCTCGCGTCCGGCGTCGCTGACCACGCCGCGCAGAGACGTCCACGCGCCCTCGCTCCCGCTCCGGTCGGTCCAGCCCGACCCGTCGAAGGTCATCGTGCGGAAGGTCTGGCTCGTGGCATGGAGGTACTGCAGGAAGTAGCCGCCAGACCGAGGTTCGAACGCGAGGGTCGCGCCTTGCACGTTCGGGTGCGGAAGCGGTGCGGAGTGGATCAGCGTCCAGCGGTCGCGGTCCGGCCCGAGCTCGTAGAGCTCGTGGACCGTGTTCCCCGGGCCGAACTCGCTGCCGCCGAACGCGAAGCAGATCGGGCGGTCACGCACGGGGTCGTAGAAGAGGATCCCTGCCGCGCTGAGCGAGAAGGAGCGTGGGCCCACCGTGCCGGTGGCCGTCTCGAGCCAGCGCGCGCCGTCGTGCGCGAAGAAGCCGACGGTGAGGAACGATTCGGGGAGCCACGCGAGCAGGAAGAACTCCTCGCGGGCGACGTCGAACGTTCCGTCGTAGGTCGCGGCGATCCGGGGATCGAGCGTGATGAAGCGCCACCCGGAGTCCGTCCACTGCCAAGTCTCGCTGGTCATGATGTTGGGCGCGCCCGACACCCAGCGTGTCGCGTGGAGCCACGTCACGTCGCGGCCGGGGTCGTAGGCGGCGGCCTCCAGATCCGAGTCGGGCGGGATGAGGTTGCTCGGGGTGCGGTCGTCCCAGTGACGCGCCGTGACCACGAACGTGCGCGAAGGCGCCGCCGCCGCGTTGGGGACGACCGAGCTCGGCACGACGACGTCGCCTCGCGCCCAGTCGGTCGTCGCCGCGAGGCCCGGGCCGCGCGGGGTGTCGGCGGCGGTCGCGGTCTGAGTCCAGGTCGCGCCGTCCCACCACCACGCGTCGTCGAGGCCGAGGCCAACGAGGTCGACGTCGTCCGACGAGGGCTCGGAAGCGACGCCGCCGATCACGCCGACGGCGCCCCGCTCGGGATCGTAGGCCATCGCGTGGAGCGCGCGCGCGGGCGGCCACGCGCCGGTGCGCGGGATCTCGGTCCACGACGCGCCGTCCCAGAGCCACAGGTCGTCGAGGGCGTGGCGGTCCTGCGCGCCGGAGATGCCGCCGAACATCACGACGCCGCCGAGGCTCGGCGCGTAGACCATCGCGTGGCGATCACGAACGGGCGGCGTGGGGCCCGTCGGTGTGCGTTCGATCCAGCGGAGGGTCGCGTCCGTCCCCACGGAGCTCGTCGGGACGGCTTCGAGCTCCCACGTGTCGCCGATCGTGGTGTCGCTCGCGCCGACGAACGCGAGCGAGCCTTCGTTGCCGCCGAACAGCACGGCGCGTCCGCGGCTGGAGTCGTAGGTGATCGCGTGGCCGACGCGTCCGCTCGGCGCCGCGCCCTCCAGCGCGACGGTCCGCCACGCGACGCCGTCCCAGCCGAACGCGCGGAGCTCGTCCGTGCCGCCCGCGGGGAGCGGTGGCGCTTGGCGCGGCGAGAGGAACCGGCACACGAGGACGCTGAGGCCGAGCGCGCCGTGGTACGTGAAGTAGCCGAACGGGTCGTCCCCCGGGATGCTCCCGTCTTCGCACCGCGGTTGGACGATCGACGTCGGGAGGAGCTGCCAACGGCTCCCGTCCCACTCCCACGTCGCGCCGCGGACGAGGTTGCCGGCCGAGCGCCCGCCGAACAGGACGACGCGCCCGCGCGCGACGTCGTGCGTCGCCCCCGCGAAGCGGAGCGCGTCGGGCACCGCGGAGGCCACGGGGAGGTGCTCGGTCCACCTGAGGTCGTAGTGGGCGTCGATCGTCGCGCCGCCCTGAGAGCCGAGTGGCGCGCCGTCGATCGCGACGACGCCCGCGCGGTCGAGGCGGGTGTTCGACACCATGCGGTCGACCGTGAAGACGTCGACCGGCGGTCGCGCACCGGTCGCGACGCCGGCGGGGACGCGCCACTCGACGTCACGCACGCGCACGGCGCGGCCTTCGGGATCGTGGAAGTTGCCGGACGAGTCGAGGACCAGCAAGTACACGTCTTCGAGATCGACCGGCGCGAGCTCGACGAGGAAGCTGCCGTCCGCCTCGGCGTTGGCGGCGCCAGCGCGGTTCGCGATCTCGACGCCGTTCGCGAACGGGCGCGCGCGATCGTAGACGACGACGCGCGCGCCGCCCTCCACCGCGCCCGGCGCGCCGACGACCGAGAATGACGCGCCCCCCGCGGCCTCGTCGCCGTAGGGCTCGCGCCGGTAGACGATCGTGTCCGGGGTGTCGACGTCCGGGGCGGCCGGCGGCGTGCGGTCGACGACGTACTCGAGGTCGCGCGCCGGGACCGGCGCCTCGTTCCCGGCGCGGTCGCGCGCGCGGACGAGTGGGCGCTGGAGGCCGGTGGGGTCGGACGCGAGGACGACGCGCTCGAAGACGTACGCGCCGAGCTCGGTTGTCACGGGCTCGAACTCGAGGCCCGATCCCTCGAGCGTCACGGACGGCGTGCTCGTCACGGGCTCGTCGAAGACGAAGGAGAGGCGGACGGTCACGCCGGTGCCGGCGGTCGTCGGTATCAACAGATCGCCGGGCGCGCGCATGCTCACGCTGCCGGAGCCGATCAGCACCGTCGGCGGGCGGGTGTCGACGACGACCGGCGTCGACGTGGCCGTGGAGCTGTAGCCGGCTTCGTCGAACAAGCGCGCGAACACGTTGCGGCGGCCGTCGGTGCAGGAGCCGGCGGCGCGACACGCGGCGTCGATGTCGTAGGTGATCGTCTGCGCGACTCCGGGCACCGCATCGTACACGCGACGCCCGAACGTGAGGCTCGGGTCCTGCGCGAGGACGATCTGAGCGAGGCCGTCGCGATCGGCGGTGACGGTGATCGGGACCTGACCGTCGTTGACGGTGTCGGGCGCAACGAGCGTGACGATCGCGGGGACCCGACGCATCGCGACGCGCGCCTCGATCGTGCGGTCGTCGCCCGGCCGGATCGAGAACGGTTGGGAGACGCCGTAGGCGATGACGTTGGATGCGGTCGGTGAAGCGCTGTCGCGGAGCTCGACGACGGCGACGCGATCGTCACCGTGCGGCACAGACAGCGCGAAGCGCGCGTTGGCGCTCGCGGCGGTGACGCTGCCACTGAGGACGTCGCCGTCCGCGTCGCGGATCTGCACGTGGAAGAAGAGCCCCGTGAGGTCGGCCGGGAGATCGCTGAACGCGAAGCGCAGCCCGACGCGACCCTCCGGGTTGCACGCGGTCAGCAGAGCGAGGGCGAGCGTGAAGACCCAAGCGATTCGGCGGAGCAAGCGCACGCGACGCTCTCCTTCATACCGACGAGTGCGCCGCGAGGTCCACCTCACGTCCGCGCATCAATAGCGGACGACGACGCCGGCCTGTCGCGGACCGAGCACGGGGAGGACCGCGAGCTCTTCGTCGCCGCTGGTCGTCAACGACACGATCCCCCAGACGAGCCCCGCACCCACGACGATCCCGCCCGCGATGTACGAAGCGTTCGCGGCCGCCGCGAGGCCGCCGGCTTCGTCCGCGAGGTTGCGGGTGTCGATCTGAGACGGCGCGTTCATCGCGTCCGAGTTCTTGCCGGACGCGAGGACGCCGAGCACCACGCCCGATCCGATCACCGCCGCGCCGACGCCCGCGATGATCCACGGCACCGGTGACACCTCGGGCTCCGTCGGCTCCGGCGTCGTCGTCACCGCGACCGGCGGCGGCGGCGCCGGGGGTGGGGCGGGCGCGGCCTTCTCGCGCTGGGCCTCGAGCTTCGCCTCCAGCTCGGCGCGCTCGTTCAGCTGCCGATCCAGGTTCTCGATCCGCTTCTCGATCGCGCCCCGATCCTTCGCGGCGGGATCGGCTTCGAGGTAACGGCGGTACGCGTCGACGGCGCCTTCCAGATCGCCTGCGCTCTCTTTCGCCCGTGCGAGGTTGTAGAGCAGGGTAGGTGCGGGATCGATCGCGTACGCCTCTTCGAGGAGCTTGGCCGCCGCCTCGAACTCGCCGTCGCGGTACCGCTTCTTGCTCTCCTTGAAGAGCTCGATCGCAAAATTCCGGTCCTTCTTGCTGGGTTGGCCGCCGTAGGCGGAGAGCGACGCGCCGAAGACGAGTGCGGCGCACACGATGCGAAGGACGCGCATGGGGCCCGGACGCGGCGAAGAAGCCAACACGACGCTATCATTGCGCCTCCCGGGATGGCAAAAGGGAGAACCAGGGGGCGAGAGGGTTGAGCAACGTCCCAACTCGGATTGGGCGCTACCAGATACTCGGATTGCTGGGCACCGGGGGGATGGCCGAAGTGCTCTTGGGTCGGCTCGAGGGGCCGAGTGGATTCGAGCGCCCGGTCGTCATCAAGCGCATCCTCCCCCACCTCTCCCGTGAGCAACATTTCGTCGACATGTTCCTCGACGAGGCGCGCATCGTCGCGGGGATCCATCACCAGAACGTCGTGAACGTCCACGAGCTCTGTCGCGACGACGACGAGCTCTTCATGGTGATGGAGTACCTCGAGGGCGAGAGCGCCGCGGGGCTCGCGCGCCGCCTGTCGATGAAGCGCAAGCTCCTGTCGTTCGGGCTGTGTACGCACGTCCTCGCGGACATCTGCGCGGGCCTGCACGCCGCTCACAACCTCAAGGACGCCGACGGTCGACCGCAGCACCTCGTCCACCGCGACGTGAGCCCCGCGAACATCTTCATCACGTACACGGGCGACGTGA
>JAUHYN010001423.1 GCA_030426505.1 bacterium
TGCGGGGGCGCGTCCACTTTACGGTGAAAACCGCGGTACGGCGCCGTGGCGGGCCGGTCCGCGGGCAGCTCGAAGACGTGCCGATACAGCGACTGCGCGCCGTCCACGCGCAGCGTCTCGCCCGAGACGAACGCCGCCGCGTCGGACAAGAGGAACGCCACGGCCGCGGAGACCTCGCTCTCGGTGCCGAATCGGGCCAGCGGCACCTGCTTGGGGACCTCCGCCAACATCGCCTGCACGGGCTCGGGGTAATTGTGGAAGCCGCTGGAGAGGATGACCCCGGGCGCCACCGCGTTCACGCGGACGCGGGCCGACGACCACTCCACCGCGAGCGTCTTGGTCAGGTTCACGACGCCGGCGCGCGCGGCGCCGGAGTGCGCCATGCCGGGCATCCCGTTCCACATGTCGGCGACGATGTTCACGATCGCGCCACCGTGGGCCTCCATGTACTGCGTCTTGGCTTCGCGGCACATGTAGAACGTCCCGTTGAGGTTGGTCTCGACGACGGCCTTCCAGCCCTTCGCGGAGATCGCGTCGGCGGGTGAGACGAACTGCCCGCCCCCGTTGTTCACGAGCGCGTCGACCCGCCCGTGCCGCGCGAGCACGGTCTCGAAGAGCGCGACGACCTCGCCCTCCTCCCGGATGTTGCACTTCACCGCGTCCGCGCGGCCGCCGTCCTCGACGATCTCCGCGGCGACCGCCTCGAGCTTCTCGAGCGTGCGCGACGCGAGCACCACCGTGGCGCCGAGCGACGCGAGCTCGTGCGCGATGCAGCGTCCGATGCCGCTGCCGCCGCCGGAGACGACGACGACGCGGTCCGCGAACAGGTCCGGGCGAAAGATCGATCGATACGACATGGGAGCGTTCAGCCTTTGACGACGAGCAACACCACCAGCACCACCACGACGACCATCAAGCCGATCGTCGCGTAGGGGAGCCAGGCGGTCACGCTCGGCTCGGGTGGCGGCGGCGCCACCGGGGCCGGCGTCGAGGCGCGCTGCGCGCTCGGATCGATGCGCACGAACGAGCCATTCGGGTCGTCGGGGTCCAGCGGTCGGACCGGGGCGGCGGGGATGAGCGGCGCGACGAGCGGGCCGGCGGCGGTGTCGTCGATCGGCGAGCGCGACGGCGCGCGGATCGTGGCCTCTTCCTCGTCGTCGGGCGGCGGCGGCGTGACGACGCGCGGCACGGGCGCGGCGTAGCGCGGGTCCGCCTGGACGGGCACCGTCGCCTGGTCCTCGACCGCGCGTTGGATCTCGTCGCGCGTCGGCAGGCGGATCCGATCGATCGCCGGCGACACCGTGGACGGGGTCTCTGGGTTCTCGATCTTGGGCGCGAGGCGGCTGTTCGTCCGCACCGCCATCGTCTGCACGTCGACCGCCGCGACGGCCTCCGTCGGCGCGGAGGTGTCCGCGACCGGCGTGGGATCGCTCGACTCGGGGACCGGCGTCACCGGGCTCGGGTCGGGGTGCGCGGAGGGCTCGTCGGTCAGCGCGTACGTGGGCGCGCCCGGGGCCTCGAGCTCCCCGCTGTCCTCCGAGGGCTCCGCGGGCGACGACGACGAGCGCGGCGCCCCCGGCTCCGATCCGGGGCGACGCGACGGCGGCGCCACGAACGAAGGCAGCGCGATGCCACGCGAGCTCGGGGTCCCCGTGAGCGTGTCGTCGCCGCGCGCGTCCGGCGCGCTGTCGAAGCGCGGGTCCGCGCGCACCGCGCACGTGTCGCTTCGCTTCGGCGAGCGCGGCGCGGAGGTGCGGCGCAGGATCG
>JAUHYN010001424.1 GCA_030426505.1 bacterium
GGCGTCGGCGTCGACTTCGATGCGCAACAACGGACCATCGGTCACGACGGAGCGGCCGTGGACCATCGCGTCGACGGCCGCGGCGGGATCGTCGTCTTCCGTGAACGCGTAGCTCCGAACCTTCCCCCACGCGTTGCTCGAGTAATACAGGTTGTCACGCCCGCCGTAGCGCCGCGTGATGAGCGTATGCACGATGTTGATCTTCGCCGTCGCGGAGATGTTCTGCATGTAGTTGAAGTCACCGTGCGCGTCGGTGCCGCCGACGCCGAAGAGCTTGCGGTGATAGACCACGCGCGGTGAGACGCCCTGCAGCTCGTAGTGGAGGCCGCGCCGGATGAGGTAATTCCAGCGCCGCACGTCGAGCTTGAGTTGATGCACCCACAGGCCGCTGAGCGTCGCGTCCCACTGGAGCACGCCCCACGGATCCGCGCGGCGGAGATCGGCGCCGGCGAGGCCGGCGTACCGGTACTCGACCTTCTGGTTCCAGATCTGGAACCCGCGCCCGACCGGCACCATGTCGTCGTCGAACGCGCGGAAGAAGTTGTACGGCTGGAGGCCGAGGAGCATCTCCATGTCGTCGAACGTCCACTGCGGCGCCGTGATGTCGGGGACCACGAGGAACGGGTGCGCGGGGTACGCGGCGGCGGGGGTGTCGTCGGACTCCGCGCGGAGGCGGTTCAGCAGCATCGGGATGCTGTGCGGGTTCGAGTCGCCGCCGTGCCACGGCCCTTCGACGTGCGCGGCGTCGTACGCGAGCATGTGCAACCCGATCGGCGGCGCGAACCAGCTGACGTCCGGACCGCCCTTGACCGCGACCTCTTCGCCCGCGCCGCGATCGAAGTATTCGCGCATCGTGTCGAAGGCCATCGAGCCCTCTTGGCCACCGGTCGGGCCGCTGCCGGGCGTCCAGTCCTCCGGCGCGCCGGAGTCGGTGGAGCTGTAGAACTGGTTGTGGTCGGTGGTGACGACGCGGTTCTTCAGGTTCGCCTTCGTCATCGCGGGGTCTTCGGTGAACCCGTGCGCGTAGGCGGACTCCGCGATCATCGCGATCGGCGCGGCCCACGACTGCGCCGGCTGTGGGTTGTCGAACGGCTCCGGTAGCTCGAGGATCCCGTTGGCGCCCTCGGCGATCGTGTGGAAGTGCGCGTCGTAGTAGCGGTCGGCGCTTCGACCGGCGAAGCGGGGGAGCGCGTCGCGGCGCACGCGCAGCACGGCGGAGTAGTTGCGGTACACGTAGCGACCGCGGCGCTGTTGGTCGGGTCGCCGGACGGTCGCCTGCGTCAGGAAGTAGACTGAGTATGGGGACGCCTGCGTGGGGATCTTCGCGTCGACGACCGACCACGGCACGCGCAACACGCGGTGCCACGCGCCGTACGTCTCGGCGAACACCCGGCGCTGACCGAAGTACTGGTTCGTGAGCATTCGGCCGTTCTCGTCGATCGCGATCGGCGTCCACGCGACGCCGTCGGCCGTGTGGACCTCGTCCTGGTCGGCCGGCCCGTCACGGTGGACGTGGAAGAGGCGGTGCCCCGCGCGCCACGCGGACCGCGCTTCGAACGGCCAGAAGCCGCGCGGCGGCGGGCTGTGCGACGCCTTCGCCCAGAGCGCGAAGCAGACCATGACGGCGTCGCGGTGGTGCCACTCGGGCACGAACGTCAGGAACGGGACGTACGGTCTCGCGCGGTCCACGCGGAACGGCGCGTCGAAGATGATGTTGCCGCCGGGCGTGTCGGCGTACGCGAGGTGGAAGCCCGACGCGCGGCCGG
>JAUHYN010000305.1 GCA_030426505.1 bacterium
CGTCGCCGCCGAGGCGCTTGATGCCGGCCGAGTCGAGGACGTCGTGCGTCTGGCCGAGCATCGAGACGAGCGAGGCGTCGAACGTCCCGCCACCGAGGTCGTAGACGAGCACGAGCTCGCGCCGCGACGAGAGCGTGCGTTGGTGCCGGTGCGCGTACTCCACGCCGGCCGCCGACGGTTCGTTCATCATCGCGATGACCTCGAACCCCGCGGCGCGTGCGGCCTCCAACGTGATGAACCGCTGCGCGCTGTGCGCATTCGCGGGCGTGGCGATGACGGCTTGGTGCGGCTCGTCCTTCACGTCGAGCGTCGAGTGGTGGACGAGGTCGTGCCTCAGCGCCGCGAAGAAGCCGGTGACGAGCTCGAGGAGCGTGACCTCGACGTCGCCGATCCGCACGATCAGATCGGGGGCGATCTGGGACTCGGCGAGGAGGCGCTTGAACGAGCGGACGACGTCACCGTCGCCCTCGGTGAGCGCGGCCGGCCCGAAGACGAGCTGACCGTCACGCGCGGCGACGACCGTCGGGTAGTAGTCGAGGTCGTCACCCTCGGCCGTCTCGAAGCCCGCGACGGGATAGTTGCCCCGATCCGCGAGCGCGACGACCGTACGCGTTGTTCCGAAGTCGATCCCGAAGCGCATGGCCTCGGGACCGAAGGATAGATCAGGCTCTGCGGGTCGCGCCAGTTCAGCGCACCACGACCGGCGCGAGCCAGGGGGCCTCCGCCGGAGGCGTGCGCGTGACGAAGTTCTGCCACTCCTCGTCGTTCAGCCGCTCGAAGTTCTCCGTGATGTGCTCGTAGTAGCTCGAGGCGAGGCCCACGTACGCGCGCGGTCCCGTGCAGGTCTCGATGGTCGTGACCATCAGGCGCGGCCCCGCGGTCCCCACGTGCAGGACCCGGCCGACCGGGTTGCCGACCTCGTCGGTGGGCTGCGTGTGGACGTCGGCGATCGTGGGATCGAACGTCGCGCCCGCGACCCGATCGAAGTACAGCCGCGCGAACCACCCCTCGGCGCCGGCCGGGGAGCCGCAGCCCTCCTGCACGACCACGGCGTCGTTGATGAACGCGAGGTGCTCCTCCTTCAGCTCCGTCCCGGCGAGCTGGTACTCGGCCATCTCCTGCAGCGTGCCGGCGACGTCTTCGAGCGCGTCGAAGTAGGTGACGACGTTGGCGAGGACCGCGGAGTTGGTGAGGTCGAGGTTCATCGCGATCTGGCGGCCGTGCTGCGCGAACGCGACGAGCGCGGCGTAGAACTCCGGATACGGATCGACGTAGGCGTCCGGGTACTCGCACGACGCGCCGCCGGTGTACGACTGCTTCGCGTACAGGATCGTGTCGTGGCGGAGCTCGGCCCACGAGGCGAGCTGCGTGTTGAGGATTCGGCGGCCCCACGCCTCGGTCGCGACGATCTGCGGGAGGCCGTGCGCGCTCGGGTCGGCGGTCTTCGCGTTGGGCGACAGCGCGCGGAGCGCCGTGAGCCAGCGGTTGTAGAGGTTGCCGGTCCAGAACGCTTCACCGTGCGCGTCGGTGAGGAAGCGCATCGCGTGGAGGTCGGGCGCGTACGCGTACTGGTTCAGCTCGCTCGCGAGGTACTGGCCGGCCTGGTCGTTGCCGAGCGCGGCGAACGCGGCGTCGAGCGGGTTGGGCATCATGCGGCGCTGCGACCCGCCCTGCACGCGGTCGTAGACGACGTTCGAGAACACGTGCGAGTCGACGACGTAGCGCTGGCCGAGGAGCATGAAGGTCGAGTTGAGCGGCATCGTCCCCTCGCCGAGGCCGTTGATCATGATGTGGCTCGAGATGCGCTGCGTGCCGTAGCCGCCCGCGGTGATGGCCGCGACGATGTCGTCGTCCGCGAGGGTGCCGAGCTTCGAGGCGTCGTCGATGCGGAGGTCGGCGAGGAGCGCCTTCAGCTCGGGGACGCGCATGTTGTCGGACTCGCCGACGAAGGCCTCGACCGTGGTGTCGATGCGCGACCACGCGTCGATCGCGGTGGAGTCCATCGTGGCGAGGAGCGCGTAGGCGCCCTCGACCTGGCGGCGATAGAAGCGCTGCGAGTGATCGGGCTGCGTCTCGATCATGCGGAGGTCGATGCGGCCGAGCCACATCATCGCGCGGAAGTAGCGCTCGAGCTCGGGCGAGTCGCGGTAGTGGCCGCGCGCCTCGAACTGCGAGAAGTCGAAGTCACGCACCGCGCCGAACATCATGCGCGTCTCCCAACCGTTCGCGCTCTTCGCGGCGTCGAAGAAGGTCTGCACGAGCGCCGGATCCGCGCCGGCGACGGGCGCCGCGATCTCGTCCTTCAACAGGCTCTGCGCGACGGCGAGGTAGAAGTCGACGTCGTCTTCCGCCTGCGCGCCGAGTGAAGCGGCGGCGCCGTTCGCGAGGTTCGTGCGCATCGTGGAGAGCATCGTGTTCAGCTCGCCGATGAGGGACGCGACCTCGACGGTCTTCAGGATCTCGTCGTAGCTCGAGTGGAGCGCGTGGAGGATCGAGTCCGCGGAGACGTAGAGCGGCAGGTCCTCCATGTAGATGGTCTGGTACCCGTACAGGAAGCTCGGGAACGAGCGGCGGTCGGTGATGACGAAGCCGTCCTGCGTGAGCTTGGATTCCTCGGCGCCGTCGAGGGCGAGCGACGAGGCCTGGATCAGATCGAAGTGATCGATCGTGGTGGGGTTGGTGGGCGCGAGGGACTCGTAGTCGATCCCATACTTGGACTGGAAGTCGGCCAGGGACATATTCCGCGTGGCTTCGATCTCGGCGAGCAACCGCTGGCGTTCGCTCTCGACGTCCGGCGGGTCCTTGGGGACGACGGGTGTGCCGGGGTCGGCGGGGGTGTCGATCGCTCGATCGGTACAAGCGACGGCGGTGAGCAGGGAGGCAGCGAGGAGCCAGCGGCGTGTCGACATCAGGGGGCTCCCCAAGCACACCACGTACCAGAGGGGGACGCCCGCGAATGCTTCGACCGGGCCGGGGCGCGCGCCAGATTCCTGGGAGGCGTACGCGCCGTCACGGGCGGGGATCTCAGATTTTCGATGGAACCCTGGGCCCCGCGAGGTTACGCCCTCAGGCCGGTGCGGAGGTGGGCGAGGACGACGTACGTCGCGACGCTGCTCGCCTCGGGCTGCGCCATCGGCTTTCCCGATGGCCGCCGCCCCGTCGAGCACGTCGAGGTGCGGGGCGCCGAGGCCCTCGACGAAGACGACGTCGCGGATGGCCTCGCCAACCACCCGCCGCGGGGGATCGTCTTCCGCGAGGTCGCGCCGTTCGACGACCTGGTCCTCGAGCTCGATCGCCGACGTATCGAGTCGTACTACCGAACGCACGGGTTCTTCTCGGTGAAGGTGAGCGACGCGGTCGTCGCGGTGGAGGACTCGAGCGATCCGGAGTCGGATGTGCGGATCGTCTACGACGTGGTGGAGGGCCCGCCATCGAAGGTCGTCGGGGTCGAGTACACCGCGACGTCGACCGCCGTGACCCGCGCCGACCTCGAGGGCGTCTCCGCGATCCTGGTCGGCGAGCGCTTCCTACACGAAGACTACGAGACGACCAAGGCCGCGTTCTCGGCGCTGCTCGAGAAGCGCGGTCACCCGCGGTCGACGATCGAGGGGCGCGTGGAGGTCGACCGCGACGCGAGGGAGGTGTTCGTTCGCATCCAGGTCGACCCGGGGCCCCTCGTCCACTTCGACGCGATCACTTTCGATCCGAGCGAGGTCCCGCAGGAGGCCGTCGAGGCGCGCATCGCGTGGGAGCGCGGCGACGTCTACGACCCGGAGAAGCTGCGACTCACGGAGGGGCGATTGTACACGCTCGACCTCGTCGGCTCCGTGCGCTTCACGCCGAAGTACCACTCGAACGACGCGCTCGTGGATCTGTCGATCGGGTTCGTGCAGTCGTCGTACAACGAGCTGCGACTCGGCGGCGGGTTGCGGTTCGACACGCGCAACCTCGCGCTCAACACGCGCGCTTCGTACACGCGGCGGTACTTCTTTCACCCGTTGATGTCGTTCAACGCGGACCTCAGACCGCAGATCTTGTTGCCGGTGAACAACGAGGACCTCGGGTATCAGATCGACGCCTCGGCGAAGATCATCCGCGACGACTTCGTGTTCTCGCGGCTGCGCCTCACGACCGGCGTCACGTACCGGCTCACGGTCTACGAGGCCTTCGCGACGCAGGGCCCGACGGTGCAGGCGATCGTGGGGCGCGCGTTCCTCGACGACGATCGACTGCAGGCGTCGATCTCTGTGAACGGCGCGTACCTCGACGTGTTCGACTTCGATCGGATCGAGGTCGCCGAGCGCCCGACGTATGGTCTGTACGATCGGTTGCCGTTGTTCTTCGTAGCGTCCTCGGTCGCGTACGATCAACGCGACAACCCGCTGTCGCCGCACGCGGGGTACTTCTTGTCGCTCCCGCTGGAGGCGGGGAAGCTGTTCGACTCGAACGGCACCACGTACCTCAAGGCGACGCCGGAGGTGCAAGGCTACTTGCCGGTGGGCACGCCCCGCATCGTCCTCGCCGGGCGCCTGCGGCTCGGCTCGAACCTCCTCGACAAGCCCCTGCCGATCACACAGCGCTACTTCTCGGGCGGCTCGGACAGCGTGCGCAGCTTCGGTCGGCGGCGCCTGTCGCCCGGCACCGATGACATGGTCACCAACGACAAGGGCGAGGTGAAGACGATCTACTACCCGCTCGGCGGCGAGGCGATGTTCGTCGCGAACGCGGAGGTGCGGTTCGAGATCGTCCGGGTGTTCGGGGAGTGGTTCGGGCTCGTCGGGTTCTTGGACGCGGGTGACACGACGAACGCCTTCGATGCGCTGCAGTTCGATCGACCGCACTTCGCGACCGGCGCGGGGATGCGTTACCACACGCCGGTCGGTCCGCTGCGCTTCGACGTCGGCTTCCGCATGAACCGCACCGAAGCCGACGAACCCGATCCACCGCAGAGCCTGTTCGACCGGTTCCAGTACCACGTCAGCATCGGAGAGGCGTTCTGATCATGCGGCGCGCGGTGAAGTGGTCGCTCCGGGGCGCGCTCGTCTTCGCGCTGCTGTTCGCGATCGTGATCGGGCTGGCGGTGACGCTGGTGAGCACCGACTGGGGCCTCGCGCGGCTCCGCCCGATCGTGGAGTCGGCGGCGTCGGGGGCACTCACGGGGACGATCACGATCGAAGGGATCGAGGGCTCGGTGTTCTCGGAGCTCACCGTGCGCGGCGTCGAGGTGCGCGACGCGGAGGGCGCGCTCGTCGCGCGCGTGAAGCGCGTGCGGGTGGACCACGACTACGCGGCGCTGTGGTCGTCGACGTTCCACGCGAAGCGGATCGAGATCGAGGCGCCGTGGGTGCGGCTTGAGACCTACGAGGACGGGACGAACAACCTCGCGCGACTCGTGCCGCCGAGCCCCGACACGCCGCCGGAGCCGAGCGGCGAGCCGATCGCGTTCACCGCGCGCGTGGACGCGTTCGAGCTCGACGACGGTGCGTTCCTGATGACGAGCGGGGCTTCGACCTCGACGGTGGTCGACGGGCTCGTCGTTCGCCTGGACGCGGAGGCCCCGCTCCCCGACGTGCGGGCGAACATCACGCGCGTCGCCGCGTCGCTCCCCATACATGATCTCGCCGTCGAGCTCGACGCGAAGGCCGCCTTCGAAGCAGGTGCCGCGATCGTGGAGCGGCTCGGGCTCCGCGTCGATGACCACCCCGTCCTCGACGTCCGCGGGCTGCGCTTCGATCCGGCGAGCTCCGACCTCGCCGCGAACCTCGATCTCGATGTCCCCGCTTCACTCGTCGTGAAGTTGAGCGGTCAGCCCGAGCTGAACGTCCCGCTCGTCGCGACGGCGACCGCGAGCTACGACCGGCCGGCGGATCGTTGGCGTGTCACCCTGGACGGGCGCGTCGAGCGCGCTCCGCTGGACGTGACGGCCGCGCTCGCTCCGGACCTGTCGGCGCTGTCGGCGCGCGTGTCGCTGGTGGACATCGCGCCCGAGGCCCTGCACCCGCTCGCGCCCGAGGCCGAGGTCGACGTCGTCGCGACCGCGGAGGGGCCGCTCGACGATCTGGTGTTCGCGGCGACGGTCACCGCGCGCGACGTGCGGCACGAGCGCGTGACGGTGCGGGAGGCGGTGATCACCGCGGAGGCCGAGGGCCTCGCGGCGGTGCTGGAGGCCGAAGCAGACGTCGCGATCCGTGACGTGGTCGTCCTGAACCCCGACGGGCGCCCGGCCCCGATCCGAGCCCCGCGACTGCGCGCGCTCGCGCGCGTGGAGGGCGAGCAGCTCCGCGCGCAGGTCTCGGACGTCGAGCTCGTGACCAAGTCGGTGGTGTGGCGCGGCGCCGGGATGCGCGTCCACGTCGACACGGCGCGACGCGTCCACCTCGACGGCGTGCGCCTCGAATCCGTCGCCGGTGTCCTCGAGGCGAGCGGGACGATCGACACGGACGCGCCACTCACTCGGAGCCGTGACGTGGAGCTCGATGTCCGGGCGCTGAGGCTCGATACGTTCTCGCGCATCGTGCCGGGCGCGCCGAAGATGGGCGGCGTGGTCGACGTCGTCGGCCGAATCGATCGCGAGCGGCTGGACGCCTCGGTCCAAGGGCGCGACCTCAGCTTCGAAGACGTCGCGCCGCTCACGCTCGACGCCGAAGTACACCGCGTGGCGCGCGCGCTCACGGCGAGCGTCGCGGCCGACGGCGCCAAGCTCGGTCGACTCCACGTCACCGCGCGCGCGACGACGCCCCGCGATCCGCTGGACTTCGCCGCGTGGGGGCGGCGCCCCTTGGATCGCATCGAAGCCATCGAGGGGCGCCTCGACGCGGTCGACGTCGCCGAGGTGGGCCGCATCCTCGACGATCCGATGTTCCGCGGCGGACGCATCGACGGGACGATCGCCGCCGGGCCCCGCGCCCGGAGGATCGACGGGGACGTCACGGTGCGCGCGCTCCGCCTCGCGGAGCTCGAGGCCCCCGTGGACTCGGACCTCGCGCTACGCGCGACGGAGGAGGAGACCGCGGCGACGCTCGTGCTGGATCTCGACGGGCGGCGCGTCGCGGACGTCGACGCCGCGATCGCCGTGACGGTGGAGGAGTTGGAGCGCGACGGTGTGAAGGCGATCGAGGAAGCGGACGGTCGCGTGGAGCTCCGACTCGAGCGACTCACGATCCAGCAGCTCCTCGCCGCAGTGTCGTCGAGCACGGCGGCGCCGCCGCTGAGCGGAGTCGTGACCGGCGCCGCGATGGTCGACAAGCGCGGGCGCGACCTCACCGCCGACGTGGATCTCCACGCGGACGAGCTTCGCCTGCGGGCTTCGGCGCCGCCGCTCGACGGACGCATCACGGTCGACATCGACGCGACGCGGTTCGACACGCGACTGTGGATGGAGGGCCCGAAGGGCTTGTCGATCGCGGCGCACGCGCGCGTGGATCCGCCGTCTCCGATCGTCGACGCCGAGGCCTGGCAGAAGGATCCATTCGAACGAATCCGAACGGTCACCGCGAGCGTCACCAACGCGCAGCTCGAAGCGATCGGCGCGGTCGCGGGCATCGACCTCCCGCCGGGTTTCTTGCAACTCAACTTGCGAACGGGACGCGCGCTCGCGGACACGGAGGTCGCGCTCGAACTCCAACGGGTCGACGTCAGTCCGCAGTTGAATCAGGTTGGCGCGGCGCTCCTCGTGTCGGAGTTCGGCGGCGCGACCGTCGCGGACGTGGGGCTATACGTCGACGATCGGCCGCTCGCGGAGATCACGGCGTCGTTCCCGAAGACGGTGCGCGAGCTGGCGCAGCTCGATCCGGACGCGTTCGCGAAGCTGCCGCTGAACGTGTTGGTGCGGCCGCAGCCGTTCGACGTCACGCACCTTTTCCGGGCGGAGAAGTTGCGCGAGCGCTTCTCGGGGGCGCTCGCGATCTCTGCTCGGGTGGAAGGACCGCTCGACGCGCCGCGGGTGAAGGGCGCGCTGGAGATCGGCACCGGGCGACTCGGAGGGCGCGCGTTCGAGCGCCTCCGCGTGGACGCGACGGTGGAGGGCGCGAAGGTCGACGCCCAACTCGACGCGCTGCAGGACGACGGCGGGACGCTCTCGGCGACGGCCGTCCTCGAGGACGCGCTGGACGTCGAGCTCGTCGCGCAGCGCTTCGCCCTCGACTTCGTGTCGGAGCTGACGCAGGCGACGGTGGGTTCGGCGCTGGGGTTCGAGGACTCGCAGTTGGACGCGAAGCTGACGGCGTCCGGCGACGTGGAGTCTCCGGATGTGCGCGGCGACCTGGTGCTACACGCCAAGCGTTTGGTGGTGGCGCCGGGCGTGCCACCGTTGGAGGACGCGAAGGTCGACGTCACGTTGGCGGGTCAGGCGGTGGAAGCGACGCTCACCGGGACGGCGGGTGGTGGCAAGGTCACGGCGCAAGCCAAGGCGACGGTATTCCCCGCCGACGCGCTCGCATTCGAAGCGGAGATGAAGACCGAGTCGGTGCGTCTCTCCGCGGGCTCCGCGGCGGCGCTCGCGTCGCTGAACA
>JAUHYN010000306.1 GCA_030426505.1 bacterium
ACTTCAACGCGAGTGGCGTGGCGCGGAGCATGGTCATCATGGACGCCGGGCTCGCCGGGAGCTCGACCAACTACACGAAGGTGTTGGCGCACGAGATCGTCCACGACGTCGGTGGTCACTGCAACGAGCCGGGCGGCGGTCACTACAGTTGCGTGGGTGAGGACTGCACGAGCGGTTCCAGCTCCAGCATGAACCTCATGTGTACGTCGGGCCCGGGTCGCGATCTGACCACGACCCAGTGCGACCTCATCAAGAACCTCCGGTTCACGGACCGGAACTGAAGGAGCCGATCATGATCATCGAAGTACTCTTCGCTACGGTCGCGGCCGCCGCGCCCGCCAAGAACGTCGAAGCCGCCGAGACGTGGCTCGCGACCCTCCCGACCTGCCACCTCGATCACAGAAGCCCCGAGGCGCCGGACACGCAGTCGCTGGTCGCCCTGCTCGAGACCGGGTCGTTGACCCTCCCCGAAGCCGCCCGCGCGCTCGAGGCGTTGGGTGACTCGGCCGCCAAGGAGGACGTCGCCGCGTTTCTCGTTCGCGTCGCCGAGGAGCCCGGATTCGTCCGCCTCGTCGTCGACGAGGAAGACAACACCCCGGAAGAGCGCGCCGCCTTCGAGAAGTGGGCGCGTGGCCGGCTTCAGAAGGTCGCGGTCGACGGCCTCGCCCGGTCGAAGACGAAGGCTGCGATCGAGCGCATCCAAGCGTGGACTGGCAGCCATGACCCGGTCCTCGCGGAGCGCGCAACGCGTTGGACGAAGCGCGGACTCGGACAGTAGGCGACGCGGTCGGTCCCGTGTCACGGCATCGAAAAACCGATGCCGTGACACCGCCGTGACTCGGAAAGTCGACGCCCGCATATATTCAAAATATTTCGAACCAACGCGCCCCGTCGCCGGTAATCCATCGGCAATGAGAACCTCACGCGCACTCCTCCTGCTGCCCTTCTTGTTCGCATGCAGTGGCGAAGAGACCCCGCTGCCGACCCCCGACGCCGGGATCGTTCGCGACGGCGGTGTCCCCGACGGCGGTCCGCCGGTCGATCCCGACGGCTGCCAGCCCCTCACGCTCGACCGTCGTGACTTCCAGTTCAACCTCTTCGGCCAGCTCACTGGACTCCGCTTCACGGTAGGCGAGGGCGTCGGCGGCGAGCGCCCCGACCCCTTGCTCGTCGAGCTCTACGACTCCACGACCGAGGGCCTCCCGGCGTTGCGGAGCGGCACGTTCGATCTCGCCGGCGACGGCAACGACAACCTCGCGACCTGCCAACACTGCGTCTGGCTGAAGGTCGACGAAGCCGAGGACGGCACTTCCGATGGCATCTACTACGCGGAGCGGGGTGAGATCGCGCTCACGACCGTCGAAGATCCGCTCGAGTCCGTCTTCGCCGGGAGCACCGGGCGCGTGGTCCTGAGGCGCGCGACCGTCACCGACGAGGGCCGCTCCGTGTTCGTCCCGGGTGGCGACTGCGTCTCCTTCGAGCGCATCGAGTTCGACACTTCACCGACCCCCGGCGCCGCGTGCCTGAGCGCCGAACACTGCGGCAACCCACTCCTCGAGGTCTGCGATCCCGTCGACAACCTCTGCGTCGAACCGCAGTGTGGTGAGTTCGCCGGCTGCCCCGAGTCGCGTCCAGTTTGCGTGACGCAGTACCGCGACGTCTTCCAGGGCGCCTGCTACCAAGAGTGCGACCCCACCGCCGACACGTGTGACGACGGACAGCGCTGCGTGCAGTTCGGCGTCGACCCGGCGTACGGGCTCTGCCGTCACGTCGGAGGCGCCGAACCCAACGCGGCCTGCGAAGTCACCGACAACGGCACCGGCTGCGCGGGCGCCGCTGTCTGCTCCTCCGTCACGAACACGTGCGCGCCGACCTGCAACTTCTTCGACGCGACGACCGGCTGTCCGGACCCGACGCTCTGCAGCCTCTTCGGCGTCTGCGAGCCCGCCTCGGCTTCGAGCCCGGCCGTACTCGGCGAACCGTGCGCCGAGGGCGACGAGCTCGCGACGGCCTGCGCCCCGACCGGCGACGCCCTCCGCGGCATCTGCTTCGCGTACCCACCCGAGGCCCCGATCTGCGAGAAGGCATGCCTCGGCGATCGCGGGTGCAGTGCAGGTGAGTTCTGCGGCGTTCGATTCACCTCCGGCCTCGGCGTTTGTCTCCCCGTACCCATCTGTGGCGACGGTGCGCTCGGTGAGATCGACGAGGTCTGCGACGACGGCAACACCACGAGCGGCGACGGGTGCAGCGGTGACTGCAGCGTAGTCGAGTACGAGGTCATTTGCGCCGCGCTCCCCGCGCTCCCTTTCGGCGTCGACATCGAAGGCGACACTACCTCCGCCTGGGACGGCTTCCAGAGCTCTTGCCAGGCCGGCCGCGCGCGCGCCGGACTCTACGCGGTCGACCTCCCGGGGCCGGGGCGCCTCACGCTGCAGGTCACGTCCAAGACCGACCACTCGCTCGCGCTACTGGGTTCCTGCCTCGACGCCGGCAGTGAGTTGAGTTGCGCCGAACAAGCGCGCGCCCAGGAGACCGAGTCGATCACGTATCAGGTCACCTCCACCGGAGCCGTCTCGCTGACCGCAATGGTCTCGGCGTTCACCGTCCTCGAAGAGGGCGCATATACCGTGCGCGCCGACTTCGTCGCGGAGCAGTGCGGTGATTCGATCGTCGCCGGCCGCGAGGCCTGCGACGACGGCAACACCAACGACGGCGACGGCTGTCGCGGTGACTGCCGCGCCCTCGAGTACGACGTGTACTGCGCCGCGGCATCGACGCTCACGATGGGCACGGTCGAAGGGGACACGACCGGGCGGCCGCACCTGTTCACGACCTCGTGCGCGAGTGACTTCGGGACTGGGTCGGGCGTCGACGATCTCTATCGTTTCGTCGCGCCGTCGGACGGGACGTTGCACCTGTTCCTCGAGAGCAGCGAGCTGTTGATCGTCGGCGTCCTCGACGGCTGCGGCGAACCCACCGAAGTCACCGAGCTCGCGTGCAACGCGTCCTTCACGCTGGGCGACGTGGACGTCCCGATGATCGCCGGGCAGTCTGTGACGGTGATCGTCGAGGGCTTCCTCGCGGACAGCCGCGGGCCCTACCGCCTCGAGACTTCGTTCACGCCGAACTGAGCCGCGCGCGGTTCAATCGTTCGGCAGCCGCACGTCCACCAGCCAGTAGTCGCTGTCGATCGCCCACTCCTCCAGGCCCGCGATGCGCCCCGCCTCGAGCGCGTCGACGCTCCCGCGCTTCACGCGCTCCCACGCGTCCCCGTGGTCGGCCATCGATCTGCGCATCGCGCGCCACGCGGGGTGGTTCGTCTCCTGATCTTCGAACCACGCGGTGGCGGTCGCCGCGGAGAAGCGCTGGGTTCGTCGTACGAGGGTCAGGTCGACGTCCGGCCACATCGACGACAGCCAATTCCCGTCGCCCCACCGCGGAGGCTCCGGCGGCGCGTCGGCGGGGGCGGGGAGCACCTCGCCCGCCACCGCCTTCATCACCTCGACCGCGTCGTGGATCGCGCCCTGCGGCATCCACGTCGTGAGGAGGATGCGACCGCCCGGGCGAACGACCCGGCGGAGCTCCGCGATGCAGGCGCCGGCGTCCGGCGCGAAGATGATCGAGAAGATCGCGATCGCGGCGTCCTGGCTGTCGTCGTCGAGGGGGAGCGCGTCGCCGCGGCCGCTCCGCCATTCGATGGTGAGCCCTTCGCTCTTCGCGCGCTCGGCCGCGATCCCCAACAAGCGCTCCGCCGGATCGATCCCGGTGACGGTCGCGCCGCGGCGCGCGACCGCGAGCGCGCCGTTGCCGGTGCCGCAGCCGACGTCCACGACCCGCATCCCACTCGAGGGCGCGAGCCGGTCCGCGATCGTCTCACTCGTCGAGAGGAGCGCCGTCGCCGTGCGCTCGTAGTTTCCATCACTCCAGTCGAACATCTCCGCGCCGTCTAACGGATCGGCGGGTCCGCGTCACCGGCCCGGTCGAGGCGTGGCATTCCGCCGCATGGGACCGGTTGGTCGCCGCCAACCGCGTCGTTCGACCGGTGTCCGTCGGCGCAGCGACGGGCACGCGGAGTGCAGTGAACGACGGCCGATGACGCGAGCGCGCTTCGTAGGACTCGTCGTGGGGCTGCTGCTCGCGCTCGCCGCGCCGCGGGTGCAGGCCCACGTCGTGCGGGGAAACGTCGCGCTCTCCGATCAGGTCTACCTCTCACTCGTGAAGGTCGGGCCGCGCGTCGACCGGCGCGGAGCGCGCCGCGCCGCGCGCCGAGTGCAAGCCTTCTTGCGCGACGCCGGGTACGAGCTCGCGACGGTCACCGCGAGCGTCTCGGACGCCGGTGAGCTCTTCATGGTCATCGACGAGGGGCGCCTCGAGCGCATCGTCCTCCCCGGGCAGTCGGCGCTGAAGGCGGTGGCGTTCCAGGTGATGGCGGACCTCCCGGTGAAGGTCTTCAATCGACCGGAGTTCGAGAGCGAGCTCGCGCGCCTCGCGGAAGAGTACGGCTTGCACGTCGAGCGCTACGAGATCGTCGAGACCGAGGCGAGCCCGCCCGCGACCTTCCCGAGCCTCGCGAGCCTGACGGAGGACTGGGTGCCGCCGCCCGCGAAGCACCGGCTCGAGATCTACCTCGTCGACGAAGAGCTCCCGACCGGTGTCGCGCTCCACCTCGGGTTTCGTTCGCCCGAGGGCCTCGTCGCCGGCCTCGGCTATCGAACGCGCGGCTTGATCGGCGATCGTTCGAGGTTCGAAGTGCTCCCGATCGTCGGCGTGCGCGTCCAGGACTTCGTCTCCGACGGTGAGGGGCGTCGCCTCCTATCGCGCGCCGAACTCGCGATGCGTTGGTACTCACCGCCGATCGTCGACCGTGAGCTCCGCATCATCGCGGAGCCGCGGATCAGTTGGATCAATCGCCAGCGGCTCGACCTCCAGATCGTCTCCTACGATCAGATGATCGCGGACCCGAGTCTGATGCTCGCGTGGACTCCGGGGCGTGACTTCGAGATCGAGCTCGGCGGCGGCGCCTCCGTTCAGCGGCTCCTGAACATCGACTCGGACCCGGAGCCGTTGACCGCCCTCTACCCGACCGAGCGTTGGCGGCCGTTCGTCCGCGCGAAGGCAGACCTCGAGCTCGGGCACCGCGACGCGTTCCTCCAAGAGATCGAGCTCGACACGCGCCTCTACTTCACGCCGCGCCGCAACACGTTCTCCGTCGACCTCGAGTACGAGATGTCGACGCTCCTCGGGTGGGATCTCGTCCGCACCGAAGTCGCGGGGACGTCGGTCCTCGGCGACGTGCCGTTCACGCACGAGCGCTCGATCGGGCGCTTCCTCCGGGGCGTCTTCGGTAACTTCAGCTACACCGCGCTCGCGGCGGGGCTGTCTCTCGAGTATCAGATCTCGGTCGCGCGCGATCTCTACCGCTTCGCGATTTTCCACGACGGTGTCGTCTTCCAAGCGCGCGACCGAATGACCGGCGCGCGGAGCCCCGCCGTCGCGAACAGCTTCGGCATCGGCATCTGCGGCCTCCTGCTCGACACCTTCGACGCGGGCGCCTACTACGCCGTGGGGCTCAGCTCCGAGGAGTCCTTCGACCACGGCATCACGGTCTCGGTGAAGCAGGTCTTCTGACGCGGCGCTTGCTGCGCCGTGCGTCGGACGTCACCCTCGGGCCTTGTTCGTGCTCCTCGCCCTCGCGATCGCGGCGCCGGCCGTGACGCCCGTCGCCGTTACGTCCACGGTCGAGTGGAGCCCCACCGGGCACCGATTCGAGGTGAGCGGTACTTGGACCATCGCCAACGCGAACGACGCGCCCCTGAGTTCGGCGCAGTTCGACCTCATGCACGACGTCACCCTCACCGTGTCGAGCAGCGTCGGCGGGGTTCGAGCCGAGGAGGACCACGTGTCGTTCGAACCCGCGCTCGCGCGCGAGCAGCGGTTCACGTTCGCGTTCCACCTCGAGGGTGAAGCGACCGACGGCGCGCGCCGCTTCGTGACCGCCGACGAGGTCTTCCTCGACGGCGGCGCCGGCCCGACCGCGCCGCGGTTCGACGGGCCCGCGCGGGTGAACGTTTGTGTGAACGCGCCGCCCGGGTGGTTCTTCGCGATCCCGGGCGACCCGACGAGCGCGCGCTGCGGGACGCTGTGGGGCACGCAACCCACCATCGTCGCGGCGCGCCGCGAAGCGCACGTGTACCGCGAAGGCCGATACACCGTGGCCGTCGCGCCCGAGCACCGCGACGCCGCGCGACCGCTCCTCGAGGAGGCGAAGACGATCGTCACGGACCTGGAAGAACGCTTCGGTCCGCGCGCCACGGAGGCGCTGTCGATCGTCGAGCTGTCGATCGACAGCGCGTACTCGATGAACGGCGTGATCGTCCTGCATCCGGGTGTCGCGACCTCGATTGCGGAAGACGGTCGCGAGGCGCCCTTCCTCGCGCACGAGATTGCGCACCAGTGGTTCGGCTCGCGAACCAACGGACCGCCCGCATACCGTGAAGGGCTCGCGACGCTGATGGCGCTCGAGCACGCGCGACGCCGCGGGGAGGGCGACACATACGTGCGCGCGCTGATCGACCGCGAGCGCGGCGCACGCCCCGGTCTCACGATCCGCGAGATCGATCCGAGCGCCCGCTGGCGCGACTACGACGCGGTCGCCTACGCGCGCGCGGCCCTGGCGTTCGATCGACTCCAATCGGCGATCGGTCGCGATCGCTTCGACGCGCTCGTCCGCCGCTACCTCGATCGGTACCGCGGTCGCTCCGGGACCCTCGACGACTTGTTCGACCCGCTCGAGATCATCGCGCCGGACTTCGATCGCGCTCGGTTCGTCACGGAGAAGATCGACGCCGACTGGGACCCGGCCGCGGACGCGCCGCGACCGGAGCGCGTGGTCCTCGGTGTCGGAGCGTTCGCGCCGCTCGCGCTCCTCGCGTGGGCGTTCGTCGCGTGGTTTCGACGGGGCAAGATGGCGTTCGCCGAAGCGCTCCTCGCGTTGGTCGCGATCTACGCCGTTCATGTGAACGGGTGGATCGACGCCCGCCACGCCGCCGTGGGGCTCGCCGTCGTCGTCGCGCCGAATCTGGCGAGCCGCCGTTGGCCGCGCGTCGCGGTGCTGGGGGGCCTCGGGTGGGTCGCGGTCGCGGCGGTCGTATTCCTCCTCCCGTAGCCACGACTCTGGCGCTCCACGACGGATCGGATCGCGGCGGGTGTCTCATGTCGATCCGCGCTCCAAGAGCGAACATCAAGCTCGACTCGGCATCGCCGACTGAGTTGGGGATGAAGATCGCCCACGACGGAATGAGTCTCGATCCCGATGGCCGCGCCGCCGCTGAGGCCGCAACCCGAGAGGCCTTGGCGGGCCTCTCCCGGGGCGCGGACTTTCTCCTCGTCTACTCGACCGACAAGTACGATCCCCAGGGCATCGTCGACGGCGTCGCGGCCGCGGCGCCCGGGACGCCCATGGCCGGGTGCCAGGTCGCGGGCGTGCTCGTCCGCGGTCAGGTCGTCCATCAGGGCGTGGGCGTGCTCGCCGTGGCGGCCGACCACTTACGCTTCGACGCGCGGCTCGTGCGCGGCGCGAACGACGACTCCTTCGAAGCGGGCATCCGCGCGGCCGACGCGTCACTCGAGATCCTCGAGGCGGGTGATCACGCCGACGCACTCACGATCCTCCTGCCGGATGCCATCTCCGGGAACGCCGTCGACGTCATGAATGGCTTCGCCGAAGAGGCCGGCTCGAGCGTGCGCCTCGCCGGCGGCGGCGCGGGCGACGCCCTCGCGTTCGGCAAGACCCACCAGTTCTGCAACGGCGAGGTCGTCAGCGGCGGCATCGTCGCGATCGTGATCCGCTCCAAGTCGGAGATCGGAGTCGCGCTCGAACACGGCTGCTCTCCGTGGGGCCAACCGATGCGCGTCCGGAGCGTCGCGGGCAAGGTGCTCCGACAGCTCGACGGTGGCGACGCCTACTCGCAGTACGTCGAAGCGGTCCACGCCCTCGGCGAGGAGGCCCCGAGCCGTGAGTCGTTCGCCGAGTTCGCGATGCTGCACCCGTTCGGGATCCCGCACGGCGAAGACGGGTACGTCCTGCGGAGCGCACTCCAGGTTATGGAGGATGGCGCGATCCTCTGCTGTTCCGATCTCCCCTCCGAGGGCGTCGTGCGCGTGATGCGCGCCGATCGCGGGAGCCTGCTCACCGCCGCCACGAAGGCCGCGGAGTCTTCCGGTGCTGCGAGCGCACCCTTCGCGCTCGTTCACGCGTGCGTGTCTCGCGACCTCGTATTGTCCGGCTTCGCGGACGGCCCGAGTGCGGAGTTGGCGGCGGTCTCCGAGGGGCTCGGCCCCGACACGCTCGCCTTCGGTTTCCTGACGTACGGTCAGATCGGATCGCTCCACGGTCGAGGCTCCCAGTTCCACTCCAAGTCGGTCCAAGTCTGTCGCTTCGCGGCGTGAGTCATGTCGCCCGAGCGCTCCATCGCCGAGCTCGAGCGCACGGTCAGGCAGCTGT
>JAUHYN010001425.1 GCA_030426505.1 bacterium
GGATCGGCGCCTTCATCGTGCGCTCGACGTTGGCCTCGCCGCGTTCGTCGATCGTCGGGGGCCCGAGATCGGAGTCCGGTCGAATCGTCTCCTCGTGTTCAGTGTCCGGGACCGGTGTGTCGTCGGGGAGCGGGGTGTCGTCGTGGACCGCGACGGACGGCGAGGTCCGCGGGCCGCCGTCATCGGTGGCGTCGAGGGCTTCGTCCTCGGGGAGGACGGCTTGCTCGGCTTCGTCCGTGATCGCGATGGGCTTGGCGTCGAAGACCGGGGCGGGCGCGCGGACCGTCATCTCGGGGGCGTCGTCGGGGCCGGGACCGATCACGTCGTCGGCGACGGCGACGTTCGCGAGGAGTTGGTCGCGCGAGATCGCGTTGAGTGCCGCGTTCACCTCGACCGACAGATCGCGGTCGATGACGGTCATGTTCGCGTCCCCGTCCGGGCGCTCGACGTCGTCTTCGGACTTGTCCGTGTTCTCGTCGAAAACGAGCGACCAGCCGCGCTGCTTGTTCTGGTCGTCTCGCTTGGTCATTCGGTCGGGTGCGGCAGTCCGAAAGTCTCGGGATTCGCAGTGGGAATCGTGCCCGGATGGCCCCCTCGGCTCAAGGGCGTGCTAAAGACGACAACGCGCCGGACGGCGGGTTCGGCCGCGAAGGAGGGGGACTCGATGACACGATCCTACGGCAAACACCTCGCTCGGGCGGCGGCTCTGACCGCCTGCGTGGGGCTCGTCGCGTGCGAGGAGCGCACCGCGAAGACCGCGGACGAGGCCTCGAAGACGACGAAGGCGGCCGCCGCGCGGGTCCAGGGCGTCACGGACACCACGATCAAGCTGGGCAGCTACGGTCCCCTGTCGGGGCCCGCGGCGGCCTGGGGCACGGTCCTCAAGAGCATGGCCGCGTACTTCGCCTTCATCAACGATCAGGGCGGGATCCACGGGCGCAAGATCGAGTTCATCTACCGCGACGACGGCTACAGCCCGGCGAAGACCCCCGGCGTCGTGCGCGAGCTCGTCGAGAAGGAGCAGGTGTTCGCGCTCGTGGGCGGCGTGGGCACGGCGAACGGGCGCGCGGTGGCGGACTACCTCGAGCAGAAGGGCGTCCCGCACTTCACGCCGTCGACCGGCGACGCTTCGTTCGGGTCGGGCGAGAAGAAGAACGTCTACACCGCGTTCCTCCCGTACCGCGTCGAGGGGCGCATCCTCGGGGAGTACATCGCGAACGAGTTGAGCTCGCTGAAGGTCGGCGTGCTCTATCAGGACGACGACTTCGGCGCGCAGGGCGCGGAGGGCCTCGAGAAGGGGCTCGAGAAGTTCGGCGGGAAGATCGCCGTGAAGGTCTCGTGCCTGCCGACGGACACGGACCTCTCGGGGCAGGTCAGTCAGATCGCGGCGGGCGCGCCGGAGGTGCTCGTGATCTTCGCGGCGCCGAAGCAGGCGGTGATGGCGGTGAAGCAGCTGTACGCGATGAAGAAGAAGCCGCACATCCTGACGAGCTTCGTCCTCGCGGATCCGATCATGTTCAAGCTCGCGGGCGCGGACGTCTGGGAGGGGACGATCTCCAGCGCGGCCACGCCGCTCGCCGACAGTGACGCGCCCCAGGTCGTGAAGTACCGCGAGATCCTCGAGAAGTACGGCGACGGGAAGATCCCGGTGGGCACGTTCTCGATGGCGGGCTTCGCGTTCGCGGCGCCGCTGGTGGAGGCGCTCGAGCGCGCGGGCAAGGACCTCACGACCGAGAAGCTCTACGCCGCGATCCAGGGC
>JAUHYN010000307.1 GCA_030426505.1 bacterium
GAGGCCGCGCTGAGCAGTCCAAACACGCCGTAGACGCCCTGACGAGCGCTCTCCAGTAGGCGTCTCGAGCCCGTGCGCGCCGCGACCAACGCGGCCCCCGCCGTATAGACGGCCACCACCAGGGTAGCCAGGATCAGCCCATAGCCCAGGTCAGACATGCTCAGTAAGTTCCTTCGTTCTTTTCCTTGGCTTCGTACTTGGATGGGCACTTGGCCAGGAGATCCTGGGCCTGAAAGACGCCCTCGGAATCCAGTTTTCCGGTGACCACGACCTCGGCGTCGTCCTTGAAGGTGTCCGGCACGACGCCGGTGTACCGCACCGTGATCGTCTTGCCGAGGGCCTCGGGGTGTTTCGCCATCGCGGCGACCGGGCGCACGTCGAACTGGTACTCGAGCGTGCCGGGCTTCTGGAAGATGGTGCCCTTCTCGACGTGGCCGCCCATCTTGATCCGCTTGCCTTCGAACTCGCTCTGCTGCGCGATCACGGCGTCGGCGCCGTGGAAGTAGGTGAGGGCCTCGGAGTCGGCGAAGAGCGAGTCGCCGATCATGTAGAGGGGGCCACCAACGATGATGAGCGATGCCGCGATCTTGAGAGGGAGACTTGCCATGTTCGATCCTCGTTCGTCGCAAGGTTCGCGCCAGCGACGGTGGTTGACATCTTGCCTGGGTCCGAATGGATTGCCAACGACGAACCGTTGGACGGATAACGCACCCCGGACGGGCCGTCGAGCCCCATCGACGCCGTTCCGCCCTCTGCCGAGCAGGGGACCGAAGTCGCCACCATGAGGACCAAATTCATCACCTCGGCCGCCCAACGCGCGCAGTTCCCCGACCTCGATCTGCCCGAAATCGCCTTCGTCGGGCGATCGAACGTGGGGAAGAGCAGCCTGCTGAACGTCTTGGCCAACGCGAAAATTGCCCGAACCTCGCGGACCCCGGGCCGGACGCAGCTCGTGAACTTCTTCGAGGTCTCGACCGGCGATCAGGCCCTCGCGCTCGCGGATCTCCCCGGCTACGGCTACGCGCGCGTGCCCGGGCACGTGGTGCGGACGTGGGCGCCGCTGATCGAGACCTACCTCGAGTCGCGGGCGGCGCTGCGGGCGGTGCTGCTGTTGATCGACGCCCGGCGGGAGGTCGAGAAGGACGACGTGGCGCTCCACGCCTTCCTCCTGGACGCGATGAAGCGCCACGGCGGGGCGGTGTGGGTGATCGCGACGAAGATCGACAAGCTGCCCAAGGCCAAGCGGAAACCGGCGCAGAACAAGATCGGCGCGGCGTTCGGGTTGCCGCCGCGGACGGTGCCCGGGACGTCCGCGCTGGGGCGCGACGGGGTCGAGGAGCTCTGGGATCGGATCCTCGCCGTCTCAAAGACCGATTGACCGGCTCGGGTGGGCCTCTGTAGACCCACACAGATGGCGCCCAGACGTCGCGCATTCTTCTTTGTTCTTGGTGGGTTCCTCGCCACCGCAGTACCGGCGGTGGGGTTCGCCAAGCCGAAGGTCTTGGTGCTCCCGTACCAACACCTCGACTCCAAGATGCAGGACGACATCGGCGAGCAGACCACGGTCGTCGTCACCCGTGAGATGGCGCACGGCGACGAGGTCGCGATCATCCGCGCCGAGGATCTGTCAGGCCTGAGCGAGGGCGGCGGTGCGAGCTCGCGCGGTCGATCCTCCGACGGTCCCGTCGGTGATCCCAAGGCCGGCAAGGAGGCCGAGGCGCTGATCGGCGAGGCCAAGCAGGCGATGGAGGACTCCGAGTTCGAGCGCGCCGTGAAGCTCCTCGATCGCGCGGCGAAGCTCCTCGAGGACAACGGCGACGCGGTCCCGGACCTGCGGCTCCTCCCGGAGGCCTACCTGCAGATGGGCGTCGCGTACTTCCGCGACGGCATGGAGGACGAGGGCGACGACATGTTGAACCGCGTCGTCCACTACGATCCCGAGCGCACGCTCGACGCCGCGGACTACCCGCCGATCTTCATCAGCGTGTTCGATCGCGCGCGCTTCAACGTGTTGCGTCGACCGCGCGCGCGCGTGGAAGTGAAGGCGGCGGCGGGATCGCAGGTCCTGTTCGATGGCCGCAACATGGGCAAGGCGCCGCTGGTCCTGACCGACGCGCTCCCCGGCACGCACTGGGTCCGCGTCGAGCGCCCCGGTGAGGCGCCGAAGGTGAAGAAGCTGCGGATCAGCTCCAAGAAGACGACCGTCATCGACTTCGACGAGGGCGGGGAGGCGCCGGAGCCGGCCGCGGGCGGCGTGCTCGGCGCGATCGCGGTGAACGAGCTGACGGCGGAGCACGTGCAGCAGCTGGTGAAGGCCGGCAAGCGCGCGGGCGCCGACATGGTGATGGTCGGCGGCATCTACAAGACGGACACCGCGTACCGGATCCGCACCGTCGCCGTGCGCGTGCGCTCGGGCGACGTGGGGCGCCTGGTCGACATCGCGTTCGACCTCGACATGCTCACCGCGGAGATCGAGGTCTACAAGCTCGCGGAGGACGCGCGGAACCAAGCGAAGGCGTCGACCTTCACGACCCCGATCACCGAGGCGACCTTCAAGGTCGCGCCGGACAAGAGCACCGCGCCGAAGCGCCGCACCGTCGCGGCCGGGGCGCGCGAGACGCGGATGCCGAGCGTGCGCGCCGCGCCGCCGCCGCTCAAGGCGCCGAAGTCGCTGTACGCGGACGCCGAGCCCGCGCCGCCGCCGGGCCCGATCGCGAAGGCCGCGGCCCCGGTGTCGAAGCCGGGCGTGGTGCCGAAGGACGAGATGAAGTCGACGAAGGCCGCCGCAGCGGCGGCGACGACGGCGACGCTCATCCCGAAGGACGAGATGGAAGACGACGACGACGACGGGGCCTGGTGGATCTGGGTGATCGTCGGCGTGGCCGCCGCGGGTGCGGCCGGCGCGGGCGGCTACTTCCTGGTGTCGAGCGGCAGCAGCGACGAAGCGAGCCTGAGGATCTCCTGGTGATGACGACGATGAAGAAGATTCTGCTCACGTTGCCGTGCCTCGCGGCGTGCAGTGGTCCGGTCGAGCTCGATATCCAGATCGTGGACCCGTGCAACCAGGCGGCGGTGGCCTCCGTCGAGTTCCTGAAGTTCACGCCGCGCGGCGACGGGATCGACGAGGGCTTCTCGACGACCTACGGGATCAACGACTCGGGGATCGAGCCGATCACGGTGCCGCTCGCTTCGGACTTCTCGATCGTCGCGACCGGCCACAACACCGGCGCCGACGGCCTCCCGGACTTCCGCGACACGCGCGCGATCGGCGTGAGCGCGGAGTACGACCTCACGAGCTCCGGCGGCAACGTGTCGATCAAGGTGCCCTTCGCGCTGGTCGACAGCTTCTACCGGACCACCAGCCTCGACGGCGAGCCGACCTGCACGGAGCTCGCGGTGGATCGCTTCGGCGCCACGGCGACGTACCTGCCGAACAGCGGCCGCGTGTTGATCGTGGGTGGGGCGCAGATCATCCCGGGCACGCCGCCCGAGGTGCGCTACCCGCGCGGCGTCGAGCTGTACGATCCGGCGTCGGGCACGTTCCAGGTGGTCGCGGAGCTCCGCGTCGGCGGGGCGCGCAAAGGCCACACGGCGACGCTGCTCGAGGGTGGCAAGCTCCTCATCGCCGGCGGCGACACGATCATCAACGGCACCGAGACCGCGCTACGCACGGCCTTCATCATCGACGCGACCGATCCCACGGACGTGAAGATCGCGGAGAGCGGGCTCGCGATGCGCCAGGCGCGCACCGGCCACCGCGCCGTGCGCCTCAAGGACGGCCGCGTGGCGCTGATCGGCGGGCGTGAGCTCGTCCCCAGCGCGTTCGATCCGCGCGACCACGCGTACCTCGACTCGATCGAGGTCTACGATCCGTCGAACCAGCTCTTCGCGCTGCCGAACGATCCCGCGCAGAACGCGCTGGTGATGAGCCGGCGCCGCTTCGGGCACAGCGCGACGCTCCTCGAGAGCGGGCAGGACATCCTGGTCGCGGGCGGCATGAACGATCAGGGTGTGGTCGGCGAGGTCGAGGTCATCTCGTTGTCCCAGACGGCGACGGTCGTCGCGCAGCCCAGCGCCATCACCGGCGTGGGCCCGATCTTCCACGCGGCCGCGCTCGCGCAGAACGGCGAAGTGCTCCTGTCGGGCGGCTACAACCGCATCGAGGACGCCGAGCCGAGCGGCATGGCGCCGCGGAACCCGACCGGCGCGGTCGAGATGTGGGCGTTCGTGAACGGCCGCGTCGCGCGCACCTGCGCCGCGGCGCTCAACCGCCCGCGCGGCCACCACGCGGTGACGATGTCCGGCAAGGACGCCGTGTTCGTGGGCGGCCGCGACGCGACGGGCGTCCCGCTCGGAGTCGGCGAGGTCGCGACCCTCACGACCGGAGGGTCGTGCTTCGGCCGCGCGCCGAGCGATGTGGAGATGGACTCCCCGCGCTACGGCCACGCGATCGCGAAGATCGAGTCGTCCGGCGAGATCCTCGTCGCGGGTGGGCTCCAGCAGAACATGGGCGACCCCTTCGGTCGGTCGCTCAAGTCCGCCGAAGTCTATTCGCCGCGCCGCAGCTTCTGATCAGTCGTCGATCGGCGCGACTTCGACGGCGGTAGCGACGAGCACGGCGACCGCGCCCGAACCATCGCCGATGACCTCGCCCTCGAGATCGGCGGGGAGGCGTGTGACGTCGCGGTGCTGGACCACGCCGCCGACGTAGACGTCGTCGCCCTCGTTCAGCTCGCGCGCGAAGCGGCGCTCGTCGAGGACGAGGACGTCGCCGGACGCCTCGAACCGAGCCTCGGGTTCGATCGTGAACGCGCGTGCGTCATGCACGTCGTCGATTTCGCCGCGCACGCTCACGCGCTCACCGGGCCGGATGTCCTGCAGCCGCGCGTCGTAATCGCCCGACGGGACGTAGCAGGCCGCGGTGGCACCGAAGGCAGCGACCAGGGATGTCGCGCCGAGGGCGCGGAGGATGTCGATGTGGTTCCTTCGTTTCATGTCCAATGGATCGAGCAAGAGCGATTCCACGCGTCACGACGGGGCCACCGCGCCCACGGACGCGACGAATCGACGCGCGGGACCCGCGCTGCGTGGCAGCCCTCTACGTCGCGCCGCGCGTTCGGCGTGACGAAGCGCATCTACTGACCCGCCGTCACATCTGATAAACCTGCGGCGCCGCCTCCGGCGGTGTTCGACATGCGCGCACTGAGACTCTCTGCCCTCGTCGCGCTGGCGGGCCTCGTCACCCCTTCGGTCGGCTACGCGCAGTTCGTCATCGAAGGCGTGATCCACGAGAGCGACACGCTCGATCCGGTGGAGGGCGTCGCGGTGTTCCTCGTCGACGACGTCACCGGCGCGGTCGTGTCACCGGGCGCGCTCGAAGATCCCGCGCAGCAGGGCCGCGTCACCGAAGAGGACGGCCGCTATCGCTTCGCGGTGAATACGTCGCTGCGCGTCCGACTCAGCCTCGAGCGCCCGGACCTGCGCTTCGTGTTCCCGAGCGCCGAGCACCCGTCCGAAGGGGACGGCACGTTCGGCGGCGTGGCCTGCGCGACGATCGCGTGTCCGGGCGGGGAGGTCGATCCTTCGCTCACGCCGCTCGCCGACACCCGCTACGCGCTGCGCTTTCAGACCGACGCGCCGCTGTCCGCGCGCAACAACCACGTCCCGATCGATCGCCTCGATCGCCTGATCACCGCGACACTCGACGCCGACAAGCTGCGCATACGCCGCGGTCAGCACGTCGCGTTCGAGGCGAAGTTCTCGTCGCGCCAGACCACGGTGATCGACGACTTCGAAGCGGTCCTCTCGCTGCCGCCCGAACTGCGCCTCCTCGCGGACTCCGTGCGCGTGGTCCGAATCGCGGGGACGTCGAGCACCAGCAGCGTCGCGCGCGTGACGCCGCGGCAAGCCGACCTGCAGTGGCGCTTCCCGGTCACGCTCGCGCCGAACGAGACCGTCTCGATCCGCGCGCTCGCGCGAGCGGTGACGGTGCCCGAGCGCAACCGCCCCCGCGTGCAGACCTGGCTCGAGCGCCCGGGTGGCATCGTCGTCACGCCGCGCGCGGCGCTCACGCTGTCGATCGAAGGCGACCCCACGCTCGACACCAGCACGATCTTCGGCCGGGTGTTCTGCGACGGCGAGGGCGGTCGCGTCGGGTGGCAGGACGAGGGCGAGCCGGGGCTGTTCGGCGCGCGCGTGTACCTCGACACCGGCTTCTACGCGCAGACGGATCGCGACGGGCTCTTCCACTTCTCCGGCGTCCCGGCCGGGACGCACCTCGTGAAGCTCGACGAAGGGAGCCTCCCGCCGCCGAGCGAGGCGACCACGCCGATCCGCGCGCAGCTGTATCTGTCGCCGGGCACCCCGGGGAAGGTGCGCTTCGGCGTCGCCTGCGCGCTGTCGACCTGGGACACGCCCGCGCGCGTGCAGACGGCGACGGTCTCCACGCCGATCGCGGGGGGCGCGCGCACCGTGCAAGTCAGGTTGACGGCCGAGGAGCGGCGCCTCCAGGTCGCCGACCGCGCGTACCAGTTCATGCGCGCCGAACTCCGCGCGCGGCCGAAGCCGAACGGTGTGCGGTTCTTCCCGCTCGACATCGCGCCGTACACGCCCACGCGGTGGCGGATCGAGATCGACGAGGTCGGCGGAGACGGCGCGGTGCTCCGGACGATCCGCGCCGAGCCGTTGACCGGCCCGGGTGCGCCGCCGCTGTTCGTGGACTGGTTCTGGGATCGCCCGCCGAGCGCGGTGTTCCGCGCGCGGTTGGTGTTGCTCGCGGGCGACGAGGACGAGGCGACCTCGGCCGACGTGGAGTTCGGGCTCCCGCCGCCGCCGCCGCCCGGGCCGCCGGATCTCGAGGCGTTCGAGACGGTGGAGACGATCGACGCCTCGGGTGAGGCGTACGACGTGGAGGCCGCGTTCGGGAAGGTCGCCGACGCCGAGGCGATCGGGATCGTCGGGCACTGGGACGCCGGGGAGGGCGAAGAGGCCGCGACCGCGCGCGCGCTCGAACTGGCGGAGGCGATCAAGGCGAAGCTCGTCGACAAGGGCGTCGCCGCCGACAAGATCTTCGTCGCGTCGCGCGGCGCCTCGCAGCCGATCGTCCCGAACCTCTCGGCGCGCATTCGCGTGAAGAACCGCCGCGCCGAGATTCGGACCGGGGCGCTCCCGCCGCCGGCCCCGTCGCGCCCGGACGTCCCGCCGCGCGAGGTGCGGACCGCGAGCCTCCGCCTGGACGTCGACAACAAGTCGGGCGAGGTCCCGCTGGAGCGCTGGTCGGACGTGGACGTGACGATCGACGTGGAGGCGCCCGCGACCTTGCAAGCCACCTTGCGCGGGCCGGACGGCGACGTCGCGACGATGCGCCGCGTGATCACCGCCGACTGGGTCACGCGCGCGGGCGAGCGCGTCGCGCAGCCGCTGTCGGTCGGGGACGACGGGCTCCGGATCGGCGACGCACGAATCGACTTGCGGCCGTACGCGCTGAACCTCGGCGCGGTGCGCATCGCGGCGACGGAGGCGGGCGTCACGATCACGCCCGAGGTGTCCGCGGCGTCGCGGCCCGAGCAGTGGAGCGTGGCGCTCTTCGATACCGCGGACGGGCGGCCCATCCTCGCCGAGCGCTCCGGGATCCAGGACGTGGTGCCGGACCTCGCGTTGAGCGTGACGTCGACCGTGGTGTTCGCGCGACCCACGACGCTCGCCTGGAGCGCGACCTTCGCGGGCGGCCTCCGCGCGACGCGCGTGCGCACGATCGAGCCGCTCACGCCGGGCGAGCGCGTGCTCCCCGCCGAGACGGGGCGCGCCCCGGTGCTCGTGATTCCGGGCGCGCGGCGCCTGCTGGATCGCCCGATCGACCCGGTCGGGCGTTCGGTGCTCGTCGCGGGCGCGACGGTGTTCACCGTGCCGATCTCCGGGCTCGATGCGTTGCCCCGCGCGAAGTCGCCGAACGCGGAGGTCGCGCCGGTGAAGACCGCGGCGTCGGACGTCACGATGCGCGTCGCCGACGAAGGCCAGACCCACGCGCGGCTGTTCTATCCGATCGCGGGGACGACCGTGCCGACCAACGTGCTGCGCGTGGACGGCGAGCGCGTGGCGGTGGGCCCCGACGGTCGTTTCGCCGTCGTCGTCCCGCTGAAGCCGGGCGAGAACACGGTGAAGATCGAGTCCGAGGACCTGGACGGTCACCGCGCGGTCTTCGAGCGGAAGGTCACCGCGGCGGCGTCCTCGTGGTTCCTGCTCGCGATGGGCGACGCGCAGATGGCGCTCGGCAACGGCCGCCTCGCGGGATCGAACCGGCACACCCACGTCGACGCCGGGCCGCTGTCGCTCGACGGGCGCGCGGTCGCGTACGGCCACGCGCGCACCACGCTCGACGAGGGGCCGTTCGAGCAGGTCGAGGTGGTCGGGCGCATCGACACCGGGCAGCTCGAGGACGCCACGGTGCGCCGCCTCGAGGACGACCCGCTGCGCCTGCT
>JAUHYN010000308.1 GCA_030426505.1 bacterium
GCGAGTTTGATGATCGTCCCGGCGGCGTTCGCACAGGACGACTTCGGAGGCGCGCCCGAAGGGGAGGCGCCGCAGGTCGCGGAGACGCACGTGGTGCAGTCGGGGGACACGCTGTGGGATCTCTGCAGCAAGTACCTGAACTCGCCGTGGTACTGGCCGAAGATCTGGAGCTACAACCCCCAGATCACGAACCCGCACTGGATCTACCCGGGCAACGAGCTGCGCTTCTATCCCGGTGACGAGAGCCTCCCGACGAACGTCGAGGTCGCGCGCGGGATCAGCATCGAGGGCGACGACGGCGACGTGCCGGAGGACCTCGATCCCGACGAGCTCGTACGCACGACCGGGAGCATCCAGGTCGGTCGCACCGCGCCGGACTCCGTGTGGTCGTCGTTCGTCTCGTTCGTGTCGTCCTCGGATCACGCGAAGGCGGGCGAGGTCGTCAACGCCGAGTCCGAGTCCATCATGCTCTCGGACTACGACAAGATGTACGTGAAGCTGAAGCAGCCCGCGAAGAAGGGCGATCGCTACGCGGTCTACCGCCTCGTGCGCAGCATCAATCACCCGGTGACGGGTGACCCGATGGGCGTCGCGGTCGAGATCGTCGGCGGCGTGCAGATCGTGGACACCAGCCCGAAGGTGGCGACCGCGATGATCGCGCAGGCGTACCGCCCGATCGAGCGCGGCGACTTCGTCGGCCAGTGGCCCGAGGGCTTCGGCAATCGCGTGGCGCCCGCGCCGAACAGCGGCGAGACGCAGGGCTACATCGTCGAGAGCGTCGGCGACGTCCTCGGCCCGCTCGGCGAGTACACGTACGTGTTCATCGACCGCGGCCGCTCGCACGGCGTGCAGAAGGGCAACACGTTCGTGGTGCTCGACCGCGGCGACGGCTTCACGCGCGAGGTCGAAGATCTCCCCAACGAGGAGATCGGACAGCTGATGGTGATCGACGTGCAGGACAACGCGTCCACCGCGATCGTCACGCACTCGATTCGTGAGTTCGGCGTCGGCGACAAGATCGCCATGCGCCCCGGCACCTGATCCTCCCCTCCATTTCGACAATCGTTCCGTTCGCGCTCCGGCGTTGACGCGGCTCGCCCGCGGCGCGCTGTTGAGGGCGTGCTGACCTCGGACCCGAGCTACCCCGCACCGCTCCTCGATCTCCTCGATCCCCCATCGCCGCTCTACGTGCGCGGACCGCTCGCGTTCGACGCGCCCCGCGTGGCGATGGTCGGCGCGCGGCGCTCGTCGGAGCAGGGCCGCGACCTCACGCGTCGGATCGCGGCGCAGCTCGCGGCCGAGGGCGTGACGATCGTGAGCGGCGGCGCGCTCGGGATCGACGCGGCCGCGCACGCCGGTGCGCTCGACGCGGGCGGCGTCACGTGGGTGGTGTTGCCGACGCCGCTCGACGCACCCGGTCCGAGGCAGAACCGCGCGCTCTTTCGGCAGGCCCTCGAGCACGGCGGCGCGTGGCTCTCGGAGCGCGCAGAGCCGGGGCACAAGAGCGCGTTCCGCGATCGCAACCGAATCATCGCGGCGCTCGCGGATGTCGTGGTGGTGGTCGAGGCGCGGGCGCGATCGGGGACGCGCTACACGGCGGACACGGCGCAGGCCCTCGGGCGGCCGCTGTACGTGTTGCCGTGGGCCCTCGACGATCCGCGCGGGGAAGGGCCGCGCGCGTGGCTTCGACGCGGAGCGTCGGTGATGACGTCGGTGGAGCAGCTCCTCGAGGCCGTCGGGGTGTCGCGGCGTTCGAAGAAGCGGTCCCCGGTCCGCTCGACCACGCCGTTGATGGCGGCGCTCGCGCGCGGGCCGGCGACGGCGGAGGGCCTCGCGTCGGAGTTGGACCTACGCCTCGCGTCGGTGATGTCGGAGCTCACGCGGCTGGAGTTGTCGGGGCTCGTCGAGGAGCGCGGGGGGCGCTTCTTCGCCGCACGGGGGATCTGAGCCGTTGCGAGCGGCTTGCGACGGGGGCAGGCTCGCGCGGCATGGCCGAGGGCGGCGACGGACGGGGCTCGGAGGATCGCAACCTCGAAGAGCCGATCCTCGTGCCGGCCAAGCGCGTCGACACCGGGGCGGTCGCGCCCGATCCGAGCGCGGGCGACGTCGTGGCGGGCTACGCGCTCCTCGAGTTGCTCGGCAAGGGCGGCGCCGGGTCGGTGTTCAAGGCGCGCCGTGAGGCCGACGGCGAGATCGTCGCCCTGAAGGTCCTCGCCGCGTCGAAGGTGAAGCGCGCGCGGATCGTCCAGCGCTTCTTCGACGAGGTCCGGGCGGCGAGCTCGGTCGATCACCCCGGGCTCATCCGCGTGTTCGACTTCATCGAGGAGGAACACCCGCGCCGCCTCGCGTACGTGATGGAGTACGTGCAGGGCGAGGCGCTCCGCGCGCGGATCAAGCGGGAGGGCGCGCTCGATCTGAGGACGTCGATCCAGATCGCCATCCAGATCTGTGACGCGCTGACCTCGCTCCACGAGCACGGGATCATCCACCGCGATCTCAAGCCCGAGAACATCCTGATCATCGACGTGCCCGGGCGCGCCGAGCCGCGCGTGAAGCTCCTCGACTTCGGCGTCGTGAAGTTCCTCCCGGTGGACCGCACCCAGCCCTCGCGCACCGACGAAGAGAAGCCGGGGACGTTCGTGGGGACGCCGCGTTACATGGCGCCGGAGCAGGCGGCGGGCGCGACGGTCGACATGCGCGCGGACCTGTTCTCGATCGGCGTGATGCTGTTCGAGATGATCACCGGGCGCTGTCCGCACGAGGGCGACTCGCTGCGGGACGTGGTGCTCGCCAAGCTGAAGGGCGCGCCGCGGATTACGATGAACCCCGAGAAGGAGATCCTCCCGCAGGAGCTCACCGAGATCGTCGACGCGTGTCTCCAGTTGAAGCCCGCGCTCCGGCCCGAGCGGGCGTTCCGCGTGGCGAACGCGCTGCGCGAGGCGGACATGGTGCTGTTCGCGGTCGGGCCCATCCGTGCCGGTCAGGCCCGGGCCGAAGCCGAGCGGGCCGAGAAGGCGAGGGTCGAAGCCAGTCGCGCGGCGTCGCTTCGCGCGCAACCGCCGACGCCGCCCCCCGCCGTGCGCCCGCGTGAGCCCGTGGACACCGCGGACACCCCGCCGCTGGGGGTCTCGGAGCCGCCCGCGTTGGCTCCCGCCGCGGCGAGCGGTCCGTCGAATCGCCTGGTCTGGTTGCTCGTGGCCGTCTGCGTGCTCGCGGCGCTCGCGCTCGTGGCGGTCTGGCAGATCCGCAAGTCGCAGGCGGCCCCGGTGTTCATGCTGAACCCGGAGAAGTCCCGCGCCGCCCCGAAGGGCGAAGTCGAGCCGACGAACACCTCGACGACGCCTTGACGCGCTCACCCCGCGGACCGCACACCATCGCGCGATGGAGCCGGTCTGGATCATCGGTGCGGGCCTCGCGGGGGCCGAGGTGGCGCTTCAACTCGCGCGGCGCGAAATCCCCGTTCGCCTCTTCGAGATGAAGCCCGAGAAGCGCACGCCCGCGCAGGTGAGCGATCACTTCGCGGAGCTCGTGTGTTCGAACTCGTTCCGGGGCGCGTCGCTGGAGAACGCGGTCGGCGCGATCAAGGAAGAGATGCGGCGCGGCGGCGGCGCGCTGATCCGGTTCGCCGACGAGGCGCAGGTTCCCGCCGGCGGCGCGCTCGCGGTGGACCGCGAGAAGTTCAGCGCGATGGTCACGGCGGCGCTCGTCGCGCACCCGCGGATCGAGATCGTCCACGAAGAGGTGACGGCGCTCCCGAGCGCGGAAGACGCGGAGCACGTGGTCGTCGCGACGGGGCCCCTCACGGCGGACGCGCTCCACACCGACATCGCGCGCGCGACCGGCGGCGAGGGTCGGCTCTACTTCTACGACGCGATCGCGCCGATCGTGGACGCGGACTCGATCGACTACGACAAGGCGTTCCACCAGTCGCGCTACGACAAGGGCGACGGACAGGACTACGTGAACTGCCCGCTCGACGAAGCACAGTACGAAGCCTTCGTCGACGCGGTCCTCGCGGCCGAGATGACACCCGCCCGAGACTTCGAGGAGGAGCGCTTCTTCGAGGGCTGCCTCCCGATCGAGGTGATGGCGTCGCGCGGGCGCGAGACGCTCCGCTACGGCTGCATGAAGCCGGTCGGGTTGACGGACCCGCGCACCGGCCGCCGCGCGCACGCGGTGGTGCAGCTCCGCGCGGAGGATCGCGAGCGCACCGCGTTCAACCTCGTGGGCTTCCAGACGCGGATGAAGTGGGGGTCGCAGCGCGAGGTGTTCCGAATGATCCCGGGCCTCGAACAGGTCGAGTTCCTGCGGATGGGTTCGGTCCACCGCAACACGTACCTCGACTCGCCGAGGCTCCTCGACGGCGAGCTCCGCCTGAAGTCGCGGCCGCACCTGATCTTCGCCGGGCAGATCACCGGCGTGGAGGGCTACGTGGAGAGCACGGCCTGCGGCCTCCTCGCGGCCTGGATGCTCCTCGCGCGGCTCCGTGGCGCGACGCTCGAGCTGCCGCCGCACACGTCGACGCTCGGCGCATTGCACGGCCACATCCTCGGCCTCGCCAAGGCGCCGGGAACGGAGAAGGCCGGTCACGTCCCGTCGAACATCCACTGGGGGCTGTGCCCGCCGCCGGAGCAGCGCGTCGGCAAGCGCGACAAGAAGCGCTTCTACGGCGAGCGCGCGGTGGCGTCGTTCGATACGTGGTGGGGCGCGAACGGCGAGGCGCTCCGCTGACGTCCGTGGACGATGCGGCGGCCGTTGTTCGTCGGATTTCAAGCGTCCTCGATGTCGAGGTAGCATCGCCGAGTGAACGAGCGTCCCCTCGTATTCATCTGCTACCGATGGGATGACGCGGGGTCCGACGCTCAGCTACTCAAGCACGAACTCAAGAGCGAACTCGACGCGGAATTCTTCATCGACGAGGCCAGCGTCAAGCCGGGTGATTCTATCGGCGACAAGGTAATGACCGCCCTTCGCAAGGCGAAATACGTCCTCGTACTGATTGGACCCACCTGGGCGACGATTGGGAAGGAGAACGATGGGGTCGCGAGGCTCTTCAGGAAAGAGGATCCGGTCCGGACCGAGATCGAGTTGGCACAACGCCTCCGACGACAGGTCATCCCGGTCCTGATCAAGGGCGCGAAGATGCCCGACGCGTCCGAACTCCCGGAGGCGATCCAATTCGTTCGTGAACTTCGGGCGCTTCACATCAACTCGGACAGTCGCGACCCGGGGGTCCATGCGCTGAGCCGTTTCCTCGCGGAGCGGGGAGTGCCGCGAACGGAGAAAGAGGAACACGCGGTCAACGAGGCCGGAGTGAGTGAGAAGAAGGACGGACTCCCGTTCCTACGATGGCTCCGCGGGCATCGTTGGCGATACGCCGGACTCGCGACGCTCCTCCTCGGGATCGCGAGCCAACTCGATGCCCTGTGGCGACTCGTCCCATTCGAGCCGATCGCCAATCACCCCGACGTGGATCAAGAGGCGGCTCACTTCGTTATCTGTTTCGCGCTGTGGTCGTTCCTGTTCTTTGCCAACGGGCGCGTAGCGAGGGCGACGCGACCGAGCGAGGCTCAACGAGAGAAACTCGCCGTAAGACACTTCACGAGGATGTGGCACTGGGTCTTTGCCTTTCTCGCGTTGTTCTACCTGCTCCGTGCGATGGGCCATTTGCCGGCTTTCGACGGAAATACGACCGCCGAAGTCGTCTTTGCCATTCTCACCGCAACTGCCAACAACGTCGTTTGGTTCTTTCTGGCCTGCTGCTATTTCATCCTCGCCGAAGAGTCCGTCACGCGTACGCACGAAGAACTCGACAACCCCAGGGTCACCATCGCGTACGAGTACATTCTCCCTCCATTCTTGCTGCTCGTCGTCGCGACCGTCGTGATGGGTTTCATGCGAGAGTCGAGCTTCGCCTGGTACGTGGCCGACCGCGTGATCGCTCTGCTCAGCGGTGCTGTGAACGGGGTCGTCTTGGCCTTGTTCGTGGGGCGGCTCGACAGCAAGTTCGTATCTCCGCCGACCGTCCTCCTTATTCTTCTCTACTGCTACGCCTGCATCCAGCCGTTGGTCGCCGTGTTCGGCGTGCCCGCTGGAACGGCGTCGATCGAGCTCGGACATTGGGTGGACGCAGTCCGGGACTTCGAAGCGATTCTCATTCCTACCGCGCTCGCGCTGAAGCTATTGCTCTTCGTCTTCGTCCTGTGGGCCCTGGAGACGCGTCGACTGCACTTCTACATGGTGCGCGCCTACGAGACGATCAAGTCCAACCCCGAGGCCTTCAAGCGATACCTGGGCGGAGTCGATGTCGGAGTGACGAGCATCGTCGGGGAGAGCGACAAGTACTACCGCTGCTTCCTCTCGGCTCCGATGTCGAGCCTCTCGGACGGCGCGTTCGAGGGGGCGATGAACGAGGTTTGCGGGATCTGGGATGCATGCACCACGCGGCTTGGGAGGACCTTCTTCGCAGGACTCGACAAGCGTTCGAAGCACGACTTCGACGATGCGACGGAGACGCTGGAGGTCGACCTCGAAGCGGTTGGGAGTTCCGAGCGGTTCGTCCTCGTCTACCTCGAAGCGGCGACATCGAGTGTCCTCGTGGAGGCGGGGATTGCGTTGGCGCTGGGGCTTCCCTCCGTCTACTTCGTTCGCAAGAAGTCGGACCTGCCGTTCATGCTGCGCCGCGCGGACAGCGCTCCATCGACCAACGTCCGGATCGTCGAGGTCGAGGACTACGCAGCGATCATTCGAGAGATCGAAGGAGGGGCGCTCGAACGCCTGGGCTCGAACGATCGTAGCCAGGGGGACAAGCCCAGCCGCGATGGGTAAGAGCCGTTTTCTTGGCGCCGCGCGATCGATTCAGTAGATTGTCCCCGTGGCGACTCGTCGCAAGACCCGGCGCCGCGTGCGCTTCGACGACGCGCCGGCGCCCGCGGGATCCTCGTTCCGCGAGTCGATCGTCCCGTTCCTCGACTACCTTCGGCTCGAGCGGCGCTACAGCGACCACACCGTCGCCGCGTACGACGCGGATCTCCGCGGGCTCGCCGAGCACCTCGAGAACATGGGCTTCAGCGGCGGCCCGGCGGAGCTCGAGACGCACCACGTCCAGGTCTGGCTCTCCGCGATCCACGAGGCCACCGAGGCGCGCACGCGCGCGCGCAAGCTCTCCGCGCTGCGGAGCTTCTACCGGTACCTCGTCCGCAACGGCCTCGCGCCGCGGAACATCGGCGAAGAGGTGATGTCACCGAAGCTCCCCAAGGGGCTCCCGCGCGCCATTACGCCGGACGAGGTCTTCTCGATGCTCGAGGCGGACATGGACGACACGCCGCTCGACCGCCGCGACCTCGCGATGATCGAGCTCTTGTACGGCGCCGGCGTCCGCGCCGCCGAGCTGGTCGCGCTCGACGTCGGCGGCTGCGATCTGAAGCGCCGCACCGTGCGTGTCCTCGGCAAGGGGAAGAAGGAGCGCATCGTGCCGTTCGGGCGCAAGGCGGCCGCGTCGATCGAGCGCTGGCTCGAGCGCCGCGTCGAGCTCCTCGTGACCGAGACCCCGGCGCTCTTCCTGAACGCGAAGGGCGGGAGGCTCTCCACGCGCGGCCTCCGCCTCCGCCTCCGCCGGCGCGTCCTGCAGGTCGCGCTCGGCCGCAACGTCACGCCGCACATGCTGCGGCACAGCTTCGCGACGCACCTCCTCGACGGCGGCGCGGACCTCAGGACGATCCAGGAGCTCCTCGGCCACGCGAACCTCGGGACCACGCAGCGCTACACCTCGGTCTCGGTCGAGCGCCTCCGCGCGGTCTACGACAACGCGCATCCCCTCGGCGACGCGGATCCTTGAGCCACCGCTTGACGGAGGCGAGGCGGTTTGCTGAGTAGGCCCCGTGTCCACAGGCCACGACGAACATCGAATGTACGGCACGACCATCGTGACGGCGCGCCGCGGCGCGGTCGTCGCGGTCGGAGGCGACGGGCAGGTCAGCCTCGGGAACACGGTCGTGAAGGCCACCGCCAAGAAGGTCCGGCGCCTGCACGAGGGTAAGGTCCTGGCGGGCTTCGCCGGGGCGACCGCGGACGCGTTCACGCTGTTCGAGCGCTTCGAGGGGAAGCTCTCCGAGTACGGCGGGCAGCTCCTCCGCAGCGCGGTCGAGCTCGCGAAGGACTGGCGGACGGACCGCTACCTCCGGCGCCTCGAGGCGATGCTGCTGGTGGCGGACACGACGCACACGCTGGTCATCTCCGGCAACGGCGACGTCATCGAACCCGACGAGGGCCTCACCGCGATCGGGAGTGGCGGGCCGATGGCGCTCGCGGCCGCCCGCGCGCTCTCGGCGCACACCGAGCTGGGCCCCCGGGACATCGTGGAGAAGTCGCTCGGCATCGCCGCGGACATCTGCATCTACACCAACGCGAACATCACGGTGGAGGAGCTCGGATCATGACGGACG
>JAUHYN010001426.1 GCA_030426505.1 bacterium
CGCTGTCGGTGATCGTGCGGAGGACCTTCTTCGTCGAGCCGTTGATGAGCTTCAGCGTGAGGGTCGTCTTCACGACGTCGGCGCCGCGGATCTTTCCGCGCTTCTCGGCGCGGACCTGGCCCTTGATGATGACGTCGAAGTCGCCCGAGATCTCGATCTCGTCTTCGTCTTCGTCGACCTGCGCGTCGATCTGGTAGCCGCGATCCGTCAGGGCCTGCTCGAGGCAGCCGCGGAGATCCTCCGCCGCCGCGCCGGAGAGCGCGAGGCCGAACTTGAGCTGGCCGGCCGCGTCCTCGAGGAGCGCCGTGAGGTCCGCCATCTTGTACGGCGACGGGATGCCGCGGCCGTCCGTGCGGACCACGCGCAGGTCCGAGTTGAGCGTCTCGCGATGCACGAACGCGACGACCGCCTTCTTCAGCGCCTTGAGCCGCTGCAGCTTGTCCGAAGCCGCCTTCGCCGCCTGCAGGTTCGCGCCGACCTCGCCGTCCTTCGCCTGGATCTGCTCGGAGAGCGCGCGCGACGCCTTCGCGCGGTCGATGACCGCCAGCGTGTAGAACGTGCCCTTCCCGTCCGCCCAGCGGTCCGCGATCTCGGACATCGAGACCTGCTTGTTCGTCGACACCAGCGACATCTGCGACACGCTCGACGCCTCGATCCACTGCTCACCGGTCTTCGAAGAGATGACGCTCGCTGCGCTGTCGAAGCTCTTCACGACCGCCTGCACTTGCGCCTCGAAGATACGAGCGAGCTCCGCGCGCGCGTCGTTGTCGGCCGCGCGCTGCGACGTCCCGCTCCCGAGACCACACAGGTACGCGTTGCGATCGCACTGCCCCTTGGTCCAACCCGGCTGCGGGCCGCCGACCTTCACGGTCGGTCCCGGCTCGGCGGCCGGCGGCGCGACGGGCGGCGGCGGCGGCGGCGGCGTGTCTTCGCCCCCTTCCGCGACCGGCTCGGCCGGCGCGGGCGGCGTCGGCTTCATCTCGCCCTCGAGGTCGTCGAGGATGCGCCCGCCGTTTTTGTCGACCCAGTCCTTCATCGACGTGCCCATCTCGGCCTTCGCCGCCGCGATGGTCGCCGCCTTGTCGAAGTCGAGCTGCACGAGCACGAACAGCGTCCCGCCGTTCGAGTCGACCCACTGGTTCGTCACCTCGGTGCCCGTCATCAGGTTCGCCGAGAACGTCTTCACGGCCTGCTCGACGTGCTGCTCCTCGGACGAAGCGGACATGTCCCCGGCCGTCGTCGACGCCGAGTAGTCCTTCATCAGCGAAGCCGAGTACGTCTCGAGGACCTTCGAGATCTCCGCGCGCCCGCGGTTCGCCGCGGTGTCGCGCGCGAGCGCCGGGTTCTTCACGCCCTTCACGGCGCCCACGCCGTAGATGACGCGGTTGTCGACGACGTTCCCGCGGTTGACCCACTCGGGCGCGTTCGCCGGCGCCGCCGGGTGGTCGACCTTCGACTGCGACCCGCCACACGCGGCGAGCCACAAGGCCGTCATCGTCATCGTCCAATTCAAGTGCTTCACGATTGCCACCTTATGATTCCGTTAGAACGCCATCGCGCGCAGCGCCCATCAACATCGCCTCGAGCTGTGCGCGCGCTCATTGCAGCGTTCGCACGCTGATGATCTTTCGCTGACCGGGTTCGAGCTGGACGTTCAACGTCCTCGAACCGCCGCCCACGAAGTCGACCTGCACCGCCTGCTGACCCGCCGGGACCCACATCCGCGTCACGCCGATCGCCGCGGGGAGCGTCG